>JAFGNO010000220.1 GCA_016926985.1 Anaerolineae bacterium | reverse complement strand
CGCGCGCCCGGTGGTCCTGGCTTTCTTCCTCCTTTCTCCCCCTGTGCTTCATTCACTGCTGAATGGCAATATCGACTGGATGGTGCTGGTTGGATACACCCTTCCGCCCCGTTTTGGTTTGCTGCTGGTGGTGCTGAAACCCCAGATGGGTTCTGTGGTTGGCCTGTTCTGGTTAATAGAGGCCTGGCGAAATGGCGGTCCCAAAGAGGTTCTGCGAGTATTCTGGCCGGTAGCCTTTTTACTGGCACTATCGTTTGCGTTTTATGGCCTTTGGCCGCTGCGTTTTGAAAGAGAAATCGACCTGTGGTGGAATGCCAGCCTGTGGCCCACTTCAATTCCTGTGGGGCTGGTGCTTCTGGTGGCGGCGATCAGGAGACGCGACCTGCGCTATGCAATTGGTGCATCTCCGTGTCTCTCGCCATACGTCCTGCTGCATTCATGGTCAGGCGCGCTGGTGACGCTTGTCAAAACCCGTTGGGAGTTGATCGCCGCAGTGATTGGCCTGTGGCTGCTGGTTGCCATCCGATGGGTTTGATGGAAAACCAGTTCTTCAAGAAGGGAGATACTATGCGTCGTACATCTGTACTTATTTTTGGTGCCTTTATCCTGCTGCTGGCGGCATGTGGGCCTGCAGAGCCCAAATCATTCAGCTGCAATCCGGAAGGGGGTGCAGCAGATAGCTATACAAAGCCAGAGCAGGTCATCCGGTCAGGCTATGACTATGAGGCGACCATCCTTATGGAGAACGGCGGCCAGATTGTTATTGACCTGTTTCCCGAATCGGCGCCGATTACTGTAAACAACTTTGTGTTTCTGGCCTGCGAGGGATACTACGACGGAGTTACATTCCACCGCGTGATCCCGGGCTTTATGGCTCAGGGGGGCGATCCTACCGGCACCGGCGGAGGGGGACCGGGTTACACCATCCAACATGAAGCAGACAATGGCCTTCCCTTTGACCGGCCCTGGTTGTTCAGCATGGCTCACCGGAATGCGCCAAACACAACCGGCAGCCAGTTTTTCATTACCTATTCGCCTCAGCCAGGTCTGGATCCGGACTTCACGGTGTTTGGGGAGCTGATCGAAGGGCAGGATATTGTCGCTGGATTAACGCCGCGCAATCCGGCTGAAAACCCGGATGCGCCACCGGGAGACAGGATTTCAACAATCCGGGTTGTGGAAAAGTAAGGCAAAGAGTGCTGAGACACCGGGCACTCGCCCTACTTCTGCGGTGAAACCAGTTCGTTAATAATCGGCCAGCGTGCGTTGATAGTCTCGTTCGCCAGGGCACCGCTGGCGTCGACAAAGTTCTCCACAGTATCAGTTAGCCAGTCTCTGGGAGTGACCCTGGCCACCAGGCACTCAAAGACCATCAGCGACGCACTGACAAAGGCCAGCAGCGACCGGTGCATGTGGATAGTGTCGTCCACAGGTACATTGCAGAAAATAAACGAGTCGGTGTCCTGGTAGTTTGACCGGCGTCTCATCCGGTATAGAGCATCAAAAAGCGATGTGGGCACCATCTTATTCAATAAACGATCTCGCTGTGCTTTGGGGATGCGGTTTGTTCTCCGTTTGTGTTTCCAGTTGATGATGGATTCTTCCAGTTGACGTTTTCGTGTCGTGCGCAGCAGCAGCCCGATATTCTGCCAGGGATCTTCATGGGATTTCATGGGGTTTGTCAGGGTGATCAACAGGTCTTCTGGCCCATTTGTCAGCGTGACAGTGGTCTGGGTGGGATCGCCCTCCAGCACTGCCCGCCACGGCAGGGGGAATGGGTTGTGCTTGGACATCAGGTAGCTGGAAAGCGCATGGATCATGCCGTTATGGGAAGTCGGTATGGCATCAGTTGAGGCCAGAAAATAGGTGTTCATTCCCCGGTTGATGGCGTAATAAGCGTGTACCATTGACCAGGACACCACATAGGGAAATGCGCTGCCAGAGTGCAGCGTACTGAGCATCATCAGTTCAGTATACCAGGCATGACGCAGGCTCTGACCGATGTCTCCGAGCCCGGCTGGCACAGATCGCCGGAACCGCTGAAAGCCATGGTTATCCAGGAGGGCCTGCACAATATCTTCACTGGCCGGGTACGAGGTGTGTATCAGTCGGGCAAGCGCGTCCACATAGTTGTGGTAGGCGAGGTAACGGAGAAAGGCTTTGCTTCTTGGAGACTTATGATGGGCGGATTTCATGGCGTATAATTCTCTTCTGTTAAATCAGTTAACCAGTCTGGTAATCACTGGCCAGACCAGGTGAAGCAGTGGTGGCCCAAACACCAGCAGGCCAATGATCACTGCCGTGATGGCTGTGGTGAGCACTGCGGCGGCAGCCAGGTCCTTACCTGCTTTAGCTGTGGGATGAGGCCCGGGGCAAGCAAGGTCGATGGCTGCTTCCAGCGCAGTGTTTATCAGCTCAGCCGACCACACCAATCCAATGGCAACAACTACTGCAAGCCATCCCGATAGATGGATGCGCAGTGCAGTCCCTGCAATGACCGCCGCCAGCGTGAAAAAGGCGTGAATCCGCGCGTTGGGCTGGGTTTTCAGCAGGTATGCCCACCCGGCAAAGGCGTGTTTGAAGCTGGCGACGCGGGTGGCGCTCTGGTGCTTTGGGGCTGCCTGGTCAGGCCTCACGTGTATCCCCCAGCCCGGACGACATCCATTATCGCCGATTGGTAGGCCCACATCTCGGCCTGTTGATCGGGGGTCTGGTGATCAAAGCCCAGCAGGTGCAGGGTTCCGTGAACAGCCAGGGTTTGCAGTTCGGCAAGCAGGGTATGCCCGGCCTGCCGGGCCTGCCGGTCTGCCACTTCATAGGCAACGATCACATCACCAAGATAGGGCGGTTCGTCGGGTTCTATAGCGTATGGTTCGTCTTCAGCAGCAAAAGACAGGACATCAGTTTCGTAGTCATTACCGGCATACTGCCGGTTCAGTTTCCTGACACGCTCACTTGAGGCGATGCTGATTGTCAATGCCCCGGCTTCAACCTGAACCATATTCAGCGTATGCCAGCCGGCAGCTTGCAGCCCAGCCTGGTTCACAACATAGGGGTCATCGACGGATACATAGACAGCGTAGTGATCGCCGCTCATTTTTGGCTTTCTGGTGGGTGTTGCGAAGTCGATTCCGGCTCGGTCAATGCGGGTTCCAGTTCTGGTTGTTCCGGGGCAGAACCTACTTTTTTACCAGCTTCCTGCACCACCATTCCCTCAACAGCTTCTTCGCTGGGTCCACCGGAGAGTGCCCCTTGTGCGCCGGGGCTGAGTCTGGCGGCTGGTTGATCGGTTGGGTACCGGACCCGGGGATGATACATTCCTTTAAGTGTGCGAACAATCGATTCCTTGATGATTTTGATCTGGGTGAGTGTCAGACCGGAATCATCGAGCTGTCCGAGGTCCAGCCGCTGCTGGACAATCCTGGTGACCAGCGCCTCGATCTCAGCCGAAGAAGATGGTTTGTTGGCCCGTGCTGCGCTCTCGCAGCCATCTGTCAGCATAAGAATTGCCGTTTCAGGGCTTTGCGGGGTTGGGCCCTCATAGTAAAAGGCCTGCTCATCCAGGGCTGCACCGGCTTCGGCGGCCTCTTCCCGCGCTTTATGCAGGAAGAAGATAGCTGGCATTGTCCCGTGATGTTCTTTGATGAAATCAATGACTCGTGGAGGCAGCCGTTTACGACGCGCCAGGTCAACACCGTCTGTTACATGAGAGAGGATGATCTTGGCGCTTGACAGCGGGCTTAATCCTTCATGTGGATCGCCGCTGCCTTCTGTGCGGTTTTCCACAAAAAAGCCGGGATTGCTGGTCTTTCCAATATCATGATAGAGAGTGCCCACTCGTGTAAGAAGTGTATCTGCACCCACTGCTTCTGCGACAGCTTCGGCGATATTGGCCACGGAGAGCGTATGCTGGTAAGTCCCTAAGGCTTCCTGTTGAAGCTGCCGCTGAAGGGGATGATCCGGTCGCATCAGGTCGATGAGCTTCAGGCTGGTGGTGATCCCCGTCAGACTGCCGATAACGAACAGCAGCACCAGGGCAATTCCTGCCGATAGCAGTCCGTTCATCAGGGCAATAAGTATGAACTGCGCCAGGAAACCGGGATCTGTCTGGGCAGGCAGTTGGAAAACCAGCAGGGTGGCAATACCACCCGCGGCGGCTGCCAGCCCGGCAAGGAAAAAGGCGTTTAGCCGGGACGTTCGACGCAGGGCCCCGGCAGCGAACATGCTGGTGATGGCTGAATAGGCAGCAATGGCTAAAGAGCCATTTGAGAGATAGCCAACCAGTATGGCGTATACAATGGCAGCCAGCACCGCATACTCAATGCTTACCAGTGTGTTGAGTGTGAGGATCAGGGCGGCTGCTGGAAGTAGATAGGCCAGTATGCCCTGTGCCGGCACCATGATCTGGGCCAGGAAAACAAATCCCAGTGTGACCCCTACCAGGAGCAGCAGGCGCAGCGGTTGTTCCAGCCACTCATTTCCAAACAGGACCAGGAAAACCGCCAGCAGACAGCCGGACAGCAGCGACAGCAAGATGGCACTGGCAACATCTTTCCAGGTGATAGCATCGGTGGCAAGGCCCAGCGCGTTCAGCGCCTCCAGGCCACGTTCGTCCACACGCTCGCCAGCGCGAATAACGATTTCTCCCTGCTGGTATGTGTGGCGGATATCCGGCACAGCCACCATTGCCGCATCCCGCGCAGCCTCGGTTTCTACAATATTCAGCAGGCTGTTAGGAATAATCAATTGCCGGGCAATCTGTAGTGTCAGCGGGATCAGTTCCTCAGGCATATCAGGGCTGATTTGAAGCTCCAACTGGCTGGTTACTTCTTCGATGTACCCTTCCCGAACCGTGTTGCTCATCACATCTTCAATCAGGCTGACGACTTCATTCTCAACCAGATTGAACTGAGAGGCTGGCAGGTGGATGAGGTAAGCCATGGCCTCCGGTGTCAGGTCCAGGGCGGTGATCTCTGCCAGGTATGTTTCTTTTAGCGCATCATCTGCATATGAGTCCAGGCGCACATCGTTGATAAAATCCATAACCTGGCGGGCTTTAAGGACCTGCTGTCGCCCGACGCGGGGGTCGGGTTGCGTAAAAACATCCTCCACGGTTTGAGCTGCAGCCAGGCGTGCCTGGTTGGTGTCTATCACGCTGACATAAGTGATTTCTCGTGGCGCCTCAATATCCTCCGGAGCGATATCCCCTAGGGAAAGGTCGTAGATATCAGGGGTTGGGATGACCGGAAAGAGGAGGATGATTGAGCAGATGCCGACAAACAGCAGGCCAATTCCCAGCAGGCGAAACGCGTGCCAGAAATTGCGGAAACGCTCCTGTGGGTTATTCGCTCGTTCTGGCTGGATTGTGCTCATGCGTTTTCCTTAAGGTTGGGATGCCTGTATTACTGTGATTATGACAGGAGCGACCGGACAACCTCGCTGACCAGTTTGCCATCCGCCTTCCCCTGAAGGCGCTCCATAATCGGGCCCATCACCTGGCCCATCTCGCGCATGGAGCTGGCGCCGGTTTCCGCGATGACCTCGCGGGCAACCGCTTCAATCTCTTCCCGTGAGAGCTGTTTGGGCAGGTATTCAGCAAGGATATCAAACTCTTCCTGTGCGGCCTGCACCAGGTCCTCCCGGTCAGCTTTCTGGGCATCGGCGATTGTCTCCTGCCGCTGCTTGGACAGTTTCTGGATGACTGCCAGGATATCCGGATCGGGAAGTTTGCTGAGTTCTTCTACCCGCTCCGTCGCGAGCGTATCTTCCACTGCGCGATTATAGGCTGCCAGGTCAGCAGGGGAGTCGCTGCGGGGGCGCTCGACGCCGTGCTTCTTCAATGCCTGCTTGACCAGCGTTTCCCGGTTGCGCTGCTCAGCCTCTTTGATGGCAGACCTCACGTCGCGGATCACCATTTTGCGGGTGTCATCCCCGCTCTTCATTGCATCTTTAAGATCTGCAGATAACCGGTCAGATAAGTTCATATTCACTCCAATTTCAGTTTGGCCTGTGCGTCAGCACTGTGCTTAGTATAGCGTATTGGCAGAAAATTGAGAAGAAAAATGGCGAGGGAGTGTCACCAGCCATCGCCATTTTAGATGCTGATTTATCCAGCCTTCTTGTGTGGGCGCAGGAGCAGGTAAGCCCCGCAGGCCAGCACAACCAGTGCGCCGAGGAGTATGAGTGTGAGCGGGAAGGCTGAGCCTGTCGGCTGACCCGCGCTGGACGGTTGCTCCCCGGTTATCTCAGGGTCAGTGAGCGTGATTTCCGGTGAAGTATACCCTTCGATCTGAAGGGCAATCACTGCGCCATCGTGATCCGATGATTTGAGTGGGCTTCCGGCCAGCTCTGCATAGCCAAATGAGGCGTCAGCATTACCACGACCATACTCAACCCGGGTGATATACCGGTCAAGTGCCTGGGAAGTCAGAATGTGATCGAGTGTTTGCGCGCTGCCGTCATATACATAGGAGTAACGCTCTGCTTCGCTGAGCCTTTCGGTGGTCTGGATGACCAGATCGGGCTCGACGTAGTCCTTCTCTGGCCACCAGGAAGCCAAAGAGTTGTCGCTGCCGATGGCCGTAATCGACCCGGCGATGACCTGAACCGAGGGGGACATCCCATCGTTAAACTGGTAAGCATTGAAATCACCCAGGACTATCAGATTGAGAGCCGGGGTTGTTTCCTGGAGCGACTGGATGTACTGAGCCAGGAAAATCGCCTGCTGGAAACGCAGCTCGCGGTATCGGATGTATTCACTGTCCAGGTAGGATTTCAGATGGACATTGATCAGCATAATCGGGAAAGCCGTGCCATCAGGGTCAAGTACAACTTCCATCACCAGCGGGGGACGATCAAAGAGGGCTTCCGGGCCGGTGCCGATGGTGGGCCGGAACATCTCTTCCTGACCGATCTGGTAGTGCTCAAGCACCTGGACAGTATCCCGGACCAGAAAGCCATTATCAATCCCGCGCCCGTCGTTGCCTTCGATGAGATAGGCCGTATAGACAACCCCACAGGCATCACTGATGGCTGATACAAGGTCTGGCTCTCCTGGGTCTGGATGGTCCAGCGCTTCGATCTTCTCTACTTCCTGCAGGGCGATAATATCCGGGGCCTGCAGCACTTCGCAGATTTGAGCAGCGAGCCGGTCAAGCTGGTGCTGATACTCTGATACTTCCCATGGTGTATCGTAAGTGTCGTCCTTGCCACGATCATCGACCATATCAAAAAGGTTGTAGGCATTCTGTGTGCCAATCGTGTATTCGCCCGGCTGCGGCGTCTGCACCGGGCGGGGAAGCACCATGGCTGTGGAGGTATCAATGGTCAGGGTGCCGGCCAGCGGCCACAGTTGGTAGCGGTCAAACCGGTAGTTGATCGGGCCAATGGCACTCAAGGTTGCGCCAGTGTTGACATTGACCTCAAGCGGGGCGAAATCATCGCTGTTGGCGCCGCCCCCAAAACCGAACTCAAATACCTGGGAATTGCCGTCAAACACCTCAATATGCGGCTCTTCACCTTCAGCGGGATAGTCAATGCCTGGTTCCCGGTAAGCCCGGTCGTAGCCATATGTGACGGGAATCTCGTATTCTTCACGCGGCTGCCCGGCATAGTACCGTACCGCCGGGCCGTTGGCAACGGCGCCGTCTACCTGAACCAGCATACCTTCATAACGCTCAAAGGCATCGGGGATTGTGTTTTCCTCTGGCGGAAAGGGCGCCTCCAGAACAACCGGTTCAGGCGGCTCCCCGGCGCCGGTGACTTCATATTCAAGACCCCGATCCGCAAACTCGGTCATCCCGTAATACTCGGTGATCTCCCCGGTAACAGTGACCCGATCGCCGCGCTGGACGGTTGGTCGTCTGGCTGTGTAGACCAGGATGCCATCGGAGGTAAGCGGGTCGTTATCGCTGCGATCAGGGGGTGTTTGAATAAAGAATCCATTGACACCCACGGCAGTGACGATATTCTCGCTGGTCGTGACTGTCTCAAATTCGTATGGAGATACGCTGCTGGTTCCCTGGATCTCCCAGATTTCAAGCGACTGCTGGGCATTTACAGAAAATGTGCCTGGCGCAAGTACCATCGAGAGCGCAATCACAATGACCAGGGCGCAGAATTTGGGGATGGTTAGGCGTGGTTCGCAAGACAATGGAGGCTCCTCTCCTGGATGTTTGTTTTGTCCGACCATCATGGTTGACCATTATAACGAAAAATCGGCCAGGATTGGCATCAAAACCGGACTCTGGACCCGCTTATTTTGACACCGTTTCGCGCAGCAACATATAATGAACAGTTATCAGTGGCTGTCCGGCGCTGACTATTGCAGGGCTTTGAGGTTTTCTACAAGTGCAGGTTGTCCTGCCTGCCGGGTGATTTTTTGTGTCTGGCGTGTGAAGATCGTTTGTCAGTGGAGATAGAATGCCTACAGAACCTCTTCGTCGCGAGCTTCTCTCGTGGGAAGATATCGACAAATTGATGGAAGTGCTGCTCAGGCAGCTCCGTGAGGCGGGCGAGTTTGATGCGCTGGTGATGATTACGCGCGGGGGGATTGTCCCCGGCGGATTGATTTGCGAAGCGCTTGATATCCAGGATGTGTTGACAGCATCGGTCAGTTTCCCGGAGGGCCTTAGTGAGCAGCCACTGGCAGCCTGGCCGGAGTTTTTGCAGTTCCCATCAGAAAGCCTGCTTGCCAATCGTCGTATTTTGATTGTGGATGATGTATGGGGAAGTGGGCGAACCTCAACCGCAGTGAGCGGTCGCGTGGAAGCCGCCGGGGGCAGTTCCGCGACCTGTGTCCTGCATTTTAATCCTTATCGTTCGCTGTTTTCTAAAGCCAGACCGGATTATTTTGCCGCGACAACGGATGCCTGGATTATCTATCCATGGGAGATCGACCACGGGGTAGAGGGCGTTTCGCCCAGGCCTTCCGGGATGAACTGATAGAGATGCAATAGAAAACCATGGGCTTATTTAACTGGACCATTGGCTTGCTCATCTTCTTCTCGTTAGTGATGACTGTCTTTGCCGGGATCGAGATAGTCGAGACCCTCAAGCAGATCAGGCTAACCTGGCGTGAAGGGCGTAATGACCTTCATGATTGGCGCAGGCGCCACGCCGTTCCCAGACGCGGGATGGGCCAACTGCTTGATCGTGACACCCAACAGCCTGCCTATAAAAATCGTGCTACCATTGAACGGCTGATATCACATTTCGAGAAGCAGGGCGGCGAAACTGAGCATGACCAGTAAGCAGGCAAAACCCATTTCCGAACCCTGCTGGG
>JAFGNO010000034.1 GCA_016926985.1 Anaerolineae bacterium | reverse complement strand
GGGGGGTAAGAAACGTGTAACGAGGGGCAGCTTTTCCCATCTGAGAAGTTGTCTCTTTGCATAACATCTACTTATGGAGAAGCCCTCTGTCTACCTGTATGGTTCCACAACTAGGTCTGTATTGTAACCCCCCAGCCACCTCCCCGCAGGGGCATCCATCAAGATTCCTTATCTACAGGCGTTACGGTTTCGAGCAATAAAACTCGCCCAAAACCGTAACTTTCTGTTGCTTCGCCTCCGCTCATCCTCAATGAGGATTTTCTCTTTCAAGTTCTCTCTCGACTTTGATGCGATTGCCCCCGAGAAGAACCAAAATAGTTTGAGTCCTTAGTATGAATGGAATATAATAGCCACATCATAATGAGGTTTTAGTAAATCATGAAGGGTTTCACCAGTTTGTTCAAAGATGTCGCTACCAACATGGTCAATACAGGCCATGATAGTGCCGCATGTCTTCTCCTGACTGGCAAACCCTTCAGATAGCTAGCAATTTTCGGCGGACAGGTTGTCCGCATACCAAAACGAGAAAGCAGAAGCCATGAGGGTAGCCAGTCCTTGGTGGCTTCTTTACGTTTATGGGCAGGGAGAAAACAATGAGTGATGATCCGCTCCACGCCGGCAACGAACCGGCGCTCAGCCAAAACACAAGACAGACCAATGCCCCAGCTTTAGGCGGCGATGGTGCTATCCTCCACCTCATCGAATGTCTTAATAATCCTGATTGGCAGGTTCGAATGCGGTCAACTGACCTGCTGGCCCAGATCGGCGGTGATTTCGCGCTGGATTCGCTGGCTGGCGCGATTTTACACGACCGGGCAGACGTTCGTGAGCGGGCAGCCAGGGCGTTGGGCTCCATAGGTACCGAGCAATCACTCAATACCCTGCTGCGCCTTCTGGACAGCGAGCAGGCTGAAGCATACCAATATGCCATTATCGGGCTGGGCTATTACCGTGATGAGCGCGTCATTCAGTGCCTGCTTCCCTTTTTATCCAATGGCGACCTGACCCTTCGCGTCCGCGCGACTGAAAGCCTCACACGGATTGGCGTTGAAGCCCTGCCATCGCTGGTGGCACTACTTCGAAATGAATCTTCCACCACCACCTCGATTCATACCCTGGGCGTCATCGAGCGGTTTGCAGCCCGCACCCAAGACGAAGTTCAAAAGGAACAGCTTCACAGAGTGGTGAAGCCGTTTCTCCGACACAAAGATCCCCAGGTGAAGGCTACCGCCAACGCTGTGCTGGCTCAACTGAGTGACCAGCAAGCCATCAAGGAACTGGCCGAGTCAATTCTGCTTTCTGAAGATGCCTATTGGCGCATCACCCGCAAAGAGATCCAGCAGTTGGCCGACCTCGGATATGCCGCATTACCCGTTATATTGCATATATATCGCTCTCTTTCGAGGCGAGTGGGATTCTATCGATCCCGGCAGGCACGCGATGTTTTGTATGCTATGGATATCTCGATCCTGCTGCGGGGATTGGAAGATGAACGCCAAGGTATCCGGTTAGGTGTGTTGGAAATTATCGGCGAACACCCTCAAGCGTGGCAGGCTGCTGAGACATTATGCAGTTTGCTCGACCACCCCGACCGGGCCATGCACAATAAAACTGTGGTGGTGTTGGGCCAGATCGGCCACCCGGCGGTTACCCCTGCCCTGCTCAGAGCTGTCGAACCGGGTTTTACCAATATCACCCGGTGCAAGGCAGCCAGGGCATTGAGTTCCCGGTGTGATGGTCGGGCCATTGTGCCTCTTCTGGCACTTTTGGGAGATTCCAATCACAATAATCGCAAGGCGGGCGCAAGAGCCTTAAGCCGGTTAACTAAACAATTGGGACGTATTCCAGGTCAGCATCAAGACTGGGCCATCTCAAACCTGAGAGGAGCACTCCAATCCGAAAATCAGCTCGTTGTACTGCATGCTGCCTATGGATTGGCGCAAATGCACGATGAGACAGCTATCCCTTACCTGATCGATTTTTTGTATAACGCCCGGTCTTTATCTTATCTGTCACATGAGGCGATTGCTACCGTCCTGAGTAACCTTGAGCATCCAGATGCACAGGATGCCGCGGCAAGATGGCAGGCTGAAGAATAAAAGGGGATCGCATATAAAAAATAGTTTGCAGGTGTGATGCAATGGGTAGAATACCGGTACCCGGCATCCTTTTTCACAGGCGTGGTGTAAAGCTTATGGTAGCACACTGGTTTCACGGAACCAGAGGTCACGGGTTCGAATCCCGGCGCCTGTATCGTGCAGGTGTGGTGTAATGAGCACGTACCCCTACCAATCAGGGGGATAAGATGTGGGTTCAAATCCCACACACCTGCACCTTTTCGTGGAGCTGTAGCACAATAGGAGTGCGCCGATCTCATAAATCGGGGAGTGCGGGTTCAAGTCCCGCACAGCTCCACCTGTCAGGCAGGCGAGGTGTAATGACTGCATGTCAGGACTGTCATCCTGAAGGACGCAGGTTTGAATCCTGTGCGCCTGCACCCTTTTGTGGAGGTGTGGTGTAACGGCAGCTCTCCGGACCTACAATCCGAAGGGTCATGGGTTCGAGTCCCATGCACCTCCACCCGTCAGGCAGGTGTGGTGTGAAGAAACACGTATCCTTGCCAAGAGTAAGATGTGGGTTCAAATCCCACACACCTGCACCTTTTCGTGGAGCTGTAGCATAACGACAATGCGCGGCCCTCAACGCCGAGGATTGTGGGTTCAAATCCCGCACAGCTCCACCTGTCAGGCAGGCGTGGTGTAATGATTGCACGTCAGGACTGTCATCCTGAAGGACACAGGTTTGAATCCTGTGAGCCTGCACCTTTTTGTGGAGGTGTGGTGTAACGGCAGCATTCTGGACGATACCTCCGTAAGGGTCATGGGTTCGAGTCCCATGCACCTCCACCCATCAGGCAGGCGTGGTGTAATGATTGCACGTCAGGACTGTCATCCTGAAGGACACAGGTTTGAATCCTGTGCGCCTGCATCCGATTTAGTTTCATGGGAAGGTCATTCCAGTGACAGACATCCGGCAGCATTTGCGCGGCCTCCTCAAGATATTAAGGGAAGAGCTCGCCGCGCCTGATCCCATCGATAAAGGAGCAGTTCGCCAACAGGTAGCAGACTACCTTCCCTCCAGTTATGGGATTGCCTCCGGGGTCATCGTTGATGATGTTGGGAAAAGCACACAGCCTTTTGACATCATCATTTACGATCAACCGCTGGCTGATGGTGCATACACAACCACCCATCAGACTTTCCTGGCACAACATGTGTTAGGGGCTTTTGTCGTTGATCAAACCATGACGCCTGACAGACTGTTTGCGGCGCTTCAAACCGTGCAGGGATTGAAACGCCTTAACCCGCGCGAGCCGAAGAAGATGCCGACACCATCACGGTCGCCGGGGGTATTCGGCGCAAAAATTCCCACTCATCGTTTGCCACTGAGTATGATATGCTTTCACCAGCTTTCCGGGGCTGAGCCGGTTGAAACGATTTACCAATATACACAGCAGATCAGAGCCCAACACTGCCCGGAATACATCTATGCAGTCGGCCACCAGATCGCCTATCGCAACCCCTTGATTGACAAACTACACCTCTCCGGCCATGAAACGGGATTGTCCCGCCTCCCGAACTTACACAGGCCGCAGAACTGTTATGTCTGCAAGGTCGATTTTCACCGTCGGCACTTTTTCTATGACCAAATGTGCCAATCCTGTGGGGATGTGAACTTTGCCCACCGGCATCAAACCACCGACATGGATGGCCGTTTGGCACTGGTCACCGGCGGACGGGTCAAACTGGGCTTTGCGGTTACACTCAAATTATTACGTGCCGGGGCTTCGGTAATTGTCACCACGCGGTTTCCTCTGGATGCCGCCCAGCGCTATTTAGCCGAACCGGACTTTGACCAGTGGAAGGACCGGCTGCACATCTACGGGCTTGATTTGCGCTCCCTGCCCGGTGTAGGATTATTCATCGATCATCTCTATACCAGTTACCCTCATCTCGATATCCTGATCAATAATGCGGCCCAAACTGTGAGACGCCCTCCGGCCTATTATGCTCATCTGCTGCCCTTTGAACGGACGCCTCCGGCCCAACTGTCTCCCGCAATTCGATCATTGGTCAGGCCAATAAATGGTGCAGGAAATTCCCTGGCCTCCGGTGCAAATGGTGCTGCGCTTTCGTTATTCAACTCACAAACATTGGAGATTTCATCCTCTGCGGAAATGTCACAGATCGCCCTGGTAGACGGGGATGCAACCCCTGATGCTGAGCAGTTTCCGCCAGATCAATTTGATGAAGATGGGCAGCAGCTTGACCGGCGGACGTTTAACAGTTGGGTTATGAGGATTGATGATGTTTCGATGCCTGAAATACTGGAAGTCCAGTTGATCAACGTGACAGCACCTACTCTACTTGTCAGTCGATTAAAGGGGTTAATGGAGCGCAGCCCGTTTCCGGCTCGCTTTATTGTGAATGTTTCATCTGTCGAAGGGCAGTTTGCACAGGAAAAACAGAGCATACATGTTCATACCAATATGGCAAAGGCCGCACTGAACATGTTGACTCACTCTAGCGCTGAGCAATATGCTGCAAGTGGCATCTACATGAACAGCGTTGATCCGGGCTGGATATCACACCAGGCCCCCGGCGCATCAATTGATGATATCCCGCTACCCATTGATATGCTGGATGGAGCGGCAAGAATTTGTGATCCAATCTTTAACGTTCTCAATGGTCAATCGCCCACATGGGGCAAGTTCCTGAAGGATTATCAGGTTAATGATTGGTAACTCAGTTACTCAATTGTTCCTTTTGTTTAATGCTTTCACTTATAGCGGAATAGTGTGCCCTCCCAGGGCCCTCCCAGCCACTCCCCCACAGGGGTCTACATCAGGCTCCTTTATCTAGAGACCTTTACTTCTTTCACTCAGATCATGGCGAAAATGATCTCAATCTTAGGGAAGCTTGGGCTATTTATCGCGGTATCTTGTAGTTGATCCAGCAGCGGCTGACATTCGGCCCAGGTGAGCATCTGGTCGCGAATGTCGGCGTACTGTACCGAACCGGTCACGGCCAGATCGCCGG
>JAFGNO010000004.1 GCA_016926985.1 Anaerolineae bacterium | reverse complement strand
TTCCAATCTCACCCACTACGGCAGCCAACTCTCGCGCTCTGGCGCTCGTCGCTTAATCGAATGTCAAGATGTCTATAGACTCAACAGGTCTGCATTATGCTATCAATTACCCCCAAAGCCCGGCAGAAGCTGGCCGAAATCTTAAAAGCCAAGAACCAGGAAGTCTTTGCCATCCGGCTCAGGATTGTTGGGCGGGATACCGAAAACTTCCTGTATGAGTTTCGTTCAGTTGAAACTGCCACCCGGGCTGAGGAAGATATTGTGATCGAGATGGGTGCCTTTGATGTGTTTGTTGACCCGGAAAGCGCTGCATATCTGCATGGGGCAGTGATAGACTTCACGGGGGTTGGGCAGGGTGGATTCAAGATTGACAATCCCAATCCAGTATGGACAGATGCGACAGCCCGGGCTGTCGCAGGTGTTGTAGTGGATCAGATTAACCCTGCATTGGCCCTTCATGGTGGTTCTGTCACTCTCGTTGATGTCAGGGATGGTATTGTGTATATCCGGATGAATGGTGGCTGCCAGGGATGTGGTGCTGCGGGGGTTACGCTGAAAACGGGCGTTGAGCGGCGGATCAAGGAGGCTGTCCCCCAAATTGCGCAGGTAGTGGACCTGACAGACCATACCCAGGGGACAATTTCTTACTACCAGCAAGGCGAGAGCGGGCCCTCGCCTCTGGCGGAATAGAGCGCAAATTCGACCTTAATTTGACCTTATTATAAGAACAAATGTGCACAAATACGCATTTGGGGCTTGCTTTGTACAGGAAAACTAGTATATAAATGTAATAGTGAGTACAATATGTACTAACAACTCTGTCTCAAAAGGAGAAAGTCTATGTCAATCGAATTCTATGATGTCAAGACTCGTAAGAAGGTGAAAATTCCTAAGGATAAGGTTCAGGTAGTTGAGTTCAAGCAGAAGAATGGCCAGGTTCGCTATGCTTATACAGCCAAGACGGATGATGGCCGCAAACTGACCCGTTTCTGCAAGAAGTCCGATTACGACGCCTTCAAGAAATAGACAGAAGTCTGGAAGTGGAAACAAGCCGCGCACTGACGCGGCTTGTTTCTTTGTTATCAATCATCTCTGGCGCATCGGAACCCGTCGTGGAAAGACGCGGTGGATGGGTCCTCCTGTGCGCGGGCAGAGGCACGAACCAGATATTCAACACTCCCCCACGACCCGCCGCGCATGACTCGTGCTGTGGTGCTGTCTTCATCAAAGCTGATCTCACGACCATCCAATGGATCATAGGGATAGGGCATATAGAGTGAGCTTGTCCATTCCCAGATGCTGCCGCTCATGTCCTGTGCGCCAACCCAGGATGCGCCGGCGGGATGGTTCCCTGCTGCATTGGTGCGATCTCGCGATGTCTCCCCGTAAACCACAAGGTCTGGGTCAAACGCATTACCCCAGGGATAGATCAGGCCATCAGGGCCGCGGGCTGCGTATTCCCATTCTGCTTCGCTTGGCAGGCGTGCTCCTCTTCTCATGCAATGCAGGAGGGCCATCTCAAAGGTTACCAGTTCGCGAGGAACATCCGGTTCATCCCAAGTCCCGTGATCGCCGTATTGCTGGTTAGTGACCTCAAGCACATCGATCCAGTAAGCGTTTTCAAAACAAACCTGATGTGGGGGCTCCTCGTCAGGATCATCGTGGCTCCCCATCATGAAACATCCCGGCGGCACCTTTGCCATGGCAACGCCGCCAAAATAATCGATGACCGGTGTCCAGTCGTCATTCTGGCGAATCTCAACCCAGTCCGGGAGACTGGTGGGTGTAGGGGGTGGCATGGTGGGGGTTGGGGTCGGCGCTGCACTCAGTGTCTCGCCGGATAGCTGTCTGCCTATCCACTCACTCGCCATCTGAAAGAGGGGAGGGCCAGCAAACCAGATCAGCACGGCAAGCAGGGCCAGGGCGATCCCCCATCTGATAATCGTCCCCAGGACATTTCGCCCGGCCTGGGCAACAGGGTCTCTATCTTCAGTCATTTGGAACACTCCCGCATTTCTTTAATCATCCACCGGTTGAGCGTTTAGTGTAAGCGAGTTCGCCCATGCAGCAAATAGCCTGATGGAAACACCTGCACGAGTAGTTGTTTATGCAGGTTGGTAGTTTAAGCGTTTTGCCTGATAATAACTGCTGGGTTGCACCATATACCGCGAGGAAGCCAGTAAAAGAGGCGCATTTCCGTCTGGAGGGATCATGAGTTTAAAGAATGACTCGGCTGTTAACGAGAAAGAATACAAACGTCGTATCAGGGCCTGGACGATGTATGACTGGGCCAATTCCGCGTTTGCCACCACCATCCTGGCAGCGGTTTTACCGGTTTATTACAGCCAGGTAGCCGGCGCTACCCTGCCCAGCGAAGCAGCAGCCACATCGCTCTGGAGTATGGGATTGAGCATCTCACTGTTCATTGTGGCGATTTTGTCACCAATCCTGGGGACCATCTCCGATGTCATGCGGGGCAAAAAGCGCTTTCTCTCGCTATTTGCCGGGATTGGCATTGTGGCCACCGGGCTTTTGGTGCTGGTGTCCACCGGGGATTGGCTGCTGGCCTCCATTCTCTTCATTTTTGCCCGGATTGGGTTTACCGGCGCCAATGTGTTCTACGATGCGCTTCTGCCGCATGTGGCCCGCGAAGAAGACCGGGACAAGGTGTCCACGCAGGGATATGCGCTTGGCTACCTGGGTGGCGGGCTGCTGCTGGCCATCAATGTGGCTATGATCCAGCTCGTCCCAGACTTTTTCGACTATGCCGGGTCGCGCCTGTCGCTGCTGAGCGTTGCGATCTGGTGGGCGGTGTTCTCCATACCCGTCCTCCGCCGGGTACCCGAACCCCCGGGGATTGTACGTAAGCTGGCTGCCGGTGAGACTGTCCTGTCAGCCAGTTTCTCCCAGATATGGGCGACGATGAAAGACATCCGGCGCTACCGGGAGTTGTTTAAATTCCTTGTCACGTTTCTGATCTATAACGATGGGATCGGGACGATCATCGGCGTCGCCGTCATCTATGGCAGCGAACTGGGATTTGGGGATATTGAATTGATCCTTGCCCTGCTACTGGTCCAGTTTGTGGGCATACCATTCAGCCTGATCTTTGGACGCATCCCCAGCAAAGATACCCGCAATCGTCCCCAGTTCCTCGCGTTTGTGGTGTTTAACATCATCGCGCTACCCCTCGTTGCGCTGGGCGGACGCTACCTGCTGCCGGCAGATATTACCGGAGACAAACCTGAGCCTTATGTGGCCACAGGCGATTATGTCGGTGAAGGGGTGTACCTGGCCGATTCGCCCAGCTTTTCGTATTCAGGAGGCTGGACGGATGAGGTCATTCCTGCCGAAGCGCTGAGCGGTGGTGGGTTTATTGAATTCGTGAATACGTTCTTTGGCGATCCGCTGGAGGATGTAACTTATAAACGGACAGACGAGGCTGGCGCATCCTACGATTTCGCGTTTAACGGTCAGGAAGTGGATATTACCTACAGCGTCGGGCCCGATCATGGATCGTGGGCCGTACTCCTGGATGGCGAATCCCTTCTGGATGACGATGGGGAGCCTGTTCGCCTGGACGGATTCAGTGATACGGTTCGCTACGGGGAAATGGAGACCTTCACCGCCGGAGAACCCGGTGAGCATGTGCTTACACTGCAAAACACCGATGGCAGCTTGATGACCGTGGCAGGGGCTGAGGTGCTCCCGCCGGTTCGGCAGAATAACCTTCTGACAATTATCCTGCTGATCCTGGGAACCGAGGTGCTATGCATGGGTCTCGCTGCGCTGCTGGGCCGCCCATTGTTTGCGAAGCTGGCCGAAAAACTGGATACCAAGCGCAGCATCATGCTGGCTCTGATTGTCTATGCGGTGATCGCTGTATGGGGGTTCTTCCTGGATTCAACCATCGAGTTCTGGTTCCTGGCCTGGATGGTTGCCATTGTTCAGGGAGGCAGCCAGGCATTGAGCAGGAGCCTTTATGCGAGCATGTCGCCGGCAGCCAAAAGCGGGGAGTTCTTTGGCCTGTTTGGGATCATGGAGAAATTCTCGGCGATCCTTGGCCCGATCCTGTTTGCAGCAGCCGGGGCGCTTTTGGCCAACAGCCGGCCCGCGATTCTGAGCCTGATCATCTTCTTTGTGGCAGGCATTTTCCTGCTCACCCGTGTCGATGCAGATGAGGGACGCCGGGTCGCACAAGAGGAGGATGCGCGGCTTCTGGCGGCAGCTTTGGCAAGCGAACAAACGTCAGTGGAGGACTAGCTGCACGGTAAAGACTTCTCCAGATCGGTCGACCGTCAGGTTTATGGTCTGACCGGCACCGGATTCAACAAGTGCTTCGCTGAGTGTATAGTCCAGGGTCAGGGAGATATGGTTCACCTGGGTGATGATGTCGCCGGGGCGGAGCCCTGATGCCTCTGCCGGCGTCCCATCACCCAGGAAGCTGATCAGCATTGCACCGTTCTCTGCGGTAAAGGGGTCATCCGGCTTGACCATGCGGTAGTAAATACCCAGCCGGGCCTCATTCTGGGCCAGATTGGCTGCCGGGGTGATTGTCGTGGCCTCAGGATATGCCAGTATCAGCCCAAGAGTCACCGAAAATTGCTGATAGCGATGGTCACGTTCGACCAGCACCAGTATGCTCTCGCCGGGATCATATTCCAGGATAATGCGGCGTGCGTCATCCTGGTCTTCCACTGCCTGGTCATCAATAGCAGCGATACGGTCGCCATCACGCAGCCCGGCCAGGCCTGAAGGCCCTATTGGGTAGACGGCATCCAGGATTGCGCCGTTGTCATCACCAATAATATTTGCACCCAGGTACCAGTAAATATCTTCGTATTGATGCTCAGACTGGCGCTGTCGCTCAACTATCCTGCCACCAAAGTAACCTGCAATGGCCCCGGAAACAAAGGCAAGCAGCACGATAAAGCCGGCCATTACCCAGGGCCAGGTTGCTGGTGCTTTCAGGGATTCGCCGGGAGGCAATTCGGAGGGGCGCAGTGAAGCCAGTCGGTCTTTCTCTTCGGGAGATAGCGATTCACTCATTGGCATCTTTTCCTTGATTAGCTCTTTAAGATAAGACGCCGGGATGGCTTGCAGAGTTCCCAGGGGTCAGGGTTCCCAGACCAGATTATAGGCGCCGGTTATGCCCTCAATGGCATAGATTGTTTCAGTGGCAAGATCAATAATAACAAGCTGCCCGGTTAAGGACCTTTCATTGTTCTGGCTCGTGTTGATCAACCCGGCTATATAGCGCGTGTCAGGCGAGAGCACCGGTTCCTCGAGAACGAAAACTGGCGTCTCAAACGCGTAATAAGTGGCATTCGGCAAGATGCTGGCCAGGCGAAAGGTTGTTGGCCCCCCTATTCCAGCAGGCGGCGCTTGGAGGAAAGCGATTTTACCGTCCTGCCTTTGCCGGGCGTCCAGAACAGGGGCTGACAAAAGCCGGGTTTCTGTGCTGGGATTGCCCGGCTGAACCAGCGCCAGCATCGCTTCTTCTGCAGCGCTGCCTCTTCCAAAAGCCAGCGCCGAAATCCCGCTGATCCATCTGCCATCAGTGTCAAACAGGTTCAGCGGGATGGGAGCATTCTCGCGACCGGGACGGTCCACAACAGGGATAAACACCTGATCGGCTCCCTGCGTATAAGAAGCGCGCACCAGCAGCCATTCCCCGTCAGCAGACCAGCGTGGATGATTATACGTTACCGGCGTGCCACCGCCGGCAAGGCCATCCGGCAGGATAGAAGATACCTCCCCACTGTCCAGATCGATGATTTTGATGCCGTTATCAGCATAAGCAATCTGTCTGCCTGAGGGCGAAAATGCTGGCGTTGCTCTACCCTGATTGTCTTCTCCAGAGAGAGACACAACCTCAGAAAGGTCTGTTGAGTTAAGAACCATCCTCCACAGGCTTTCCCCGCTGCTGAACGCAATCTGTGTCCCATTCCAGGAGACGCTGAAACTCGCGACCGGGCTGGATGCTGACGTGATAGGTTCCGGGGCATCGCCGTTGGTTGGCAGGCGCCATATCTGCATGACCCCTGCCTGGGGCGCCAGAAAGAACAGCCCGGATGACATGCTCAGTCCGCCAATGTATTCTGGAGGCCTGCTGCCCCAGCCGGGGACAGTCGAATGGTGGTCGGCTCCCAGATGGGTTTTTGTCCCGGCAGCCGGGTCAATGATGATCAGTGAGCCGGGTTCCCCCTCAACACCAAGCAGGTAAGTTCCGGCGGGATCCCAGATCAGATTGGCTGTATCAAGGGCGAGATTGCTGGCGACGCCGAAGCTCAGGTCAAATGGGTTGGCTGTATAGAGAACTCCGGGCGCGGCGCGCTCGGTATGGACAAAAAAGGCAAGCATCCTGTCGGATCGCTCACAAGGGACGGTAACATATCTGTCCTGGGGAAGGATAAACACACGCGAGTCGATATCGCCCGGTGTCAGCAGGGCCAGGCCGCCTTCAGCCGGTGCAAAGGC
Organism: Anaerolineae bacterium; assembly: GCA_016926985.1. Classification (GTDB taxonomy): domain Bacteria; phylum Chloroflexota; class Anaerolineae; order Aggregatilineales; family UBA3940; genus JAFGNO01. The sequence goes on along the minus strand of JAFGNO010000004.1, from coordinate 8,109 downwards.
AAGCCGCCCGTCAGACAGCCATGTATGTCCAGACAGGATGCCCAGTTCCACCCATTTACCCAGTGGGTCTGTATTGTAAAGTGCCGAGGTATTATCGTCCCGGTAAACCAGTATCCAGGTCGAGCCTGGGGACCAGCTGATGCCGCTGACCCCGGCTTCGGATATGGGATAAAGCAGAACCCCATCGCTGCTGTCGGCAGATGGCAGCAGCACATGAAAGCCACCAGGCGTTGCATAGGCCAGTCTGCTGCCGTCAGGAGCCCAGGCTACCGATCGTGGGTTACCGGCGGGGGGAACTGGTATGGAACCAAACAGTGAGTCACGGAATACAGTCCGCTGCTGCAGACCGTTCCGGGTTGAGATCATTACCTCGCCGTCAGTGCGGTAGATTACCCAGTCTCCGCCGGGAGCCAGACTGAAATCGAGCACCTGTTCATTGTGTGGCGAAATGGGAATAGAAGCCGTCTCATCACCTGCCCGGGGTTGGTACCAGATTCTGCCATCGTCTTCAATGTAATACAGGTCAGCAGGAAGCGGCCAGATAATATCTGCTATGACCAGTTCTCGTGCTGGCGGCCCAGTCGGGGAAGGCAGGGGATCCGGTGCGGGCGATGCTGTTCCCTCTCCGGTCCCCAGCGTGAGCTCTGGAGAGACAGCTGTCTCCCCAATAGAGCCGCAGCCGGTGGCAAAGAGCAGTCCGGACACGATGGCAGATGCCAGACACAATGAGCGACTGCTGATTATGGGAACAGGAACCGGTCTGTTTTTGAGGTCAGCCATTCTCAAGATAATTGTGAATGAGGCGCGTTGCCTCACCAACTTCAATATGCCGCCCGGTTTGGAGCTTGCTGTAGATCGGGTCGCCATTAATTTGAATCTCAAATTGGCCACCATCACCGGGAACAAGCGTGAGGCTTGCCGTCTTGGATTCAAAATTAGCCAGGATTTCTTCTGCCACACTGACAGCTCTTAGCGTATATTTTCAAACGGCACAATATGTAAGGGTGATGTTCATAATTGGTACTCCCTTGCCAGAATTTCAGGTAGTATAGCACAGCTTGAAAGGGAAAGATTGTGACATTGAAGGGAGAAGGGGTGGCATAATAGTACAAATGTGCTATTATCTGGGTGTGATTGTTGTGGGAAAAACATGTTCCACCGATTATGATTAAGTTATAATGCCGGTCGGTGATCTTATGTCAGTACAGGAGCTGCCGAGAATGGGTCAACCATCCGGTAAACCGGGGCTGTTTAATCACATTGCAGTTCTGTATCATCCAAAGATCAGGGCTACCCAGCTTGTAGCGGATGAGATTTGTTCCTGGTTGAACAGGCACGAGATCACAACCTACCTGGAACATACCTGGGAGGAAAGCCAGGTTCCTGAGATTCTGGCGCAAAGCGACCTGGCGATTGTTCTTGGTGGGGATGGCTCCATGCTTAGGACAGCTCGTATGGCAGCGCCTTTCCGGGTCCCGATACTGGGAATCAACATGGGAAGGCTGGGTTTTCTATCGGAGATTCTTCCCACCGATTGGCCTGACAAACTACCCCTGGTGCTGGCTGGCAGTTTCTGGCTGGAAGAGCGAATGATGCTCAAAGCAAAGGCGTGGCGAGGGGATAACTTACAGCACGAATATCTCGCCCTGAATGATGTTGTGATCAGCCGAGGAACCCTTGCAAGAATGGTACAGCTGCACACAGAGGTTGATGGCGATAAGCTGACCACATATGTTGCTGATGGATTGATTGTCAGCACACCAACTGGCTCGACGGCATATGCGCTTGCTGTTGGGGGGCCAATACTCCCCCCCGATTTGCGGAATATCCTGGTTATCCCGATTGCCCCCCACTTGACACTGGACCGGGCGATTGTCCTCTCTGAAGGCGCTATTGTCACGGTGCACGTCAATACCGACCATCAGGCCATATTAACCGTGGACGGGCAGTTTGCCTTTGAAATGGAGGATGGCGATCACGTGGATGTCCATACCAGTGAATACACATCCCGGTTTATCCGCTTACGTGGAAATACGTATTTTTACCATCACCTTCTGGATCGATTGGAACCCAAACACCTGATTAATGAAGATTAGCAGCTCTGAAAACCACCTGGCTGACAAAAGCAATCCTTCACCAGATAATGGCACCCTGTTCTGCACGGTTCACACCGGGGTGGCAACGTCACTGCGCTGCAACAAATGCAATCGGCCCATGTGCACAGCCTGCGCAGTTCGCACACCGGTAGGCTACCGGTGCAAGGAATGTGTGCGAGGCCAGCGGGAGAAATTCTACACAGCGCAGTCACTTGACCCGCTGCTCCAGGCAGGGGTGGGATTTGTCCTGGGGGGGATGGCTGTCACACTGTTTAGCCTGCTGCGATTGGGGGATCTCGGGTTTATCGGCTGGCTGATCGCCTTCTGGATCGGCTCCACGGTTGGGGCATTTATTGGAGATATGGCCCACCGGGTTGTTGGGAAACGGCGGGGGAAATATTCATACCTTGCCGCAGGCGGGGGAATAGCATTCGGCGCAGTCTTGAGCCTGTTTCTGTTTGGCCTGTCGCTTGCCCCCCTGATTTTTGTGGTTATGATGGTCAGCGGCGCAGTAGGGCGCTTACGATTGGGCCGTCATTAGGCTGGAATTGACGATTTAGGGATAAAAAGGTTCATGCTAAGCGAGATTACTATTCAGGATTTTGCGATCATTGATGAGATCACCCTTCAATTTGCTGAGGGATTTAATGTGCTGACTGGCGAAACCGGCGCCGGGAAATCCATCATCCTCGATGCAATGGCGCTGCTCATGGGGGGGCGGGCGGACTCCAGCGAGATCAGGACTGGCGCAGAGAAAGCGCTCGTGGAAGCGGTCTTTGTACTGAAGAAGAAAACGGCAGAAAGTGCAGCGATCCAGCCCATCCTTCAGCGCGAGGAACTGCAGAGCGATGATCCGGGTACGCTCCTTTTGAGCCGGGAAGTCAGGCGAGGGGGACGGAATATCTGCCGGGTAAATGGGCGACCGGTCACGCTGGCCGTTCTGCAGGAGATCAGCGAGGTGCTGGTTGATATCCATGGGCAGAGCGATCATCTCTCACTGCAAAAACCTTCGGAGCATATTGGCCTTCTGGATCGGTATGCTTCACTATCTGGCCAGCGAGAGGCATTTTCGGGGTTGGTTCAGCAGGTAATGAAAGTCAGGGATGACCTTCATGCCCTGGAACAAAGCGAGGCGCAGCGGCAGCAGCAGGCTGAGAGGTTATCATACCAGATAGAGGAATTAACGACGGCCAGACTCCAGGTCGGCGAGGATGATGCTCTTAAAGAAGAGACCCGGCGGATGGCAAATGCTGAGCAGTTAGCCAGTTTGACCCGCGAAGCTTATCTGGCGATGTATGGCAATCAGAATGGCCAGCTTTCTGCCAGCGATCTGGTGAGCGACCTGGCCGGTATCCTGGCACGGCTGGCAAAGATTGATCCTGGCGCAGCCAGCCTTGCTGAGCAGGCAGAAAGCGTTTCCGTGCAGTTTGAAGAACTGGGGCGGAGCCTTGCAGATTATGAAAACGAAATTGAATTTGATCCAAACCGGCTGCAGGAAGCAGAAACCCGGTTGGACATGATCCGGGTGCTTAAACGGAAATATAACTGCGGGACAATTGAGGAACTGCTTACGTCTGTCGCAGAAGCTCGTGAACAGCTGGATGCGATTGAACACAGCGAAGAACGCATCGCCGAGTTAAAGGTTGAAGAAACCCGGTTATTATCCGAAATTGGACAGGCTGGATCCGCACTCTCGTCGGCTCGTAAGAAAGCAGCGGCGGATCTCTCTCGGGCGGTGGAAACCGAGCTCAAGGATCTTCGCATGGAACGCGCCCGGTTCCGCGTCTCCATTACCCAGACGGATGATCCGGGTGGGGCGCCAGTGGGTGATTACCGGCTGGCTTTTGACAAAACCGGGATTGACCAGGTTGAGTTCCTGATCGCTCCCAATATTGGCGAACCGCCCAAACCAATCGCCCGCATTGCGTCCGGCGGCGAAACCTCGCGCATTATGCTGGCGCTCAAGGCAGTGCTCTCGCGTGCCGATCAGACGCCTGTGTTGATCTTCGACGAGATTGATTCTGGTATAGGGGGCCGGATCGGCGCGGTGATCGGTCAAAAACTCTGGGCACTGGCGCTTTCCCATCAGGTGCTGGTTGTCACCCACCTGCCTCAACTGGCAGGCTTTGCAGATGCACATTTCAAGGTGGAGAAGCATGTAGAAGGTGACCGGACGGTGACTCGTGTCATAGGCCTGAAGAACCAAAAGCGCGTCGAAGAGCTGGCGGACATGCTGGGTGCAGAAGCGCTGTCGGCTCAAACAAATGCCCGTGAAATACTTGAATACGTGGAAAAGATCAAGGCCCGTGGGGTGCTGGCGAACCCAAAAGAGCTTTCTGTTTAGGTTCTGGCCTTTCTACAGGAGTTAGTATAGAATGTATTTCAGATGATAGTCGTGTGATGGCCTGGGCAATCAACGTTATCTTAACAGATATGCTGTATCATCCTCTTAACTGCATCCATGCAAATAAGCCAAGCTCACCGTAATATGCTGGGATAGCTCATGGCAACCACCGACACACCAACCACGCAGGTCTCCATCTCCGGGAAGGGGCGAGGTCAATTTCGCTGGGAAAAAGCCAAAGAAGCGATAACAGGGTACCTGTTTGTTGCGCCTGCGGTTCTGCTCATCTCAGTTTTTGGCCTGATCCCGATTGGCTATGCGTTCTATATGAGCTTGCACCGATGGCGGGTGCGCAAAGGTGATTTTAAGGGGATTGAGAACTACACTGATATTATCGGTGACTGGAAGGGGCTGCTGTTCTTCCTGATCGGGGTAGGCCTGCTGGTCCTTGCCTATTGGATCTGGAACAAATCCTTTAAATCTATCTCCAATCGCAGATTGATTGTTGGCGTTATCAGTGCGTTTGTAATTGGCGCCGCCGGCTTGTCCCTGGTGACCGGTTGGAACCGGATGCTTACCGCCACTACCAAAGATTTCTTGCCCTCGCTGATCATAACCCTCTACTATGCGCTCGGGAGTGTGCCGCTTCAACTGGGCCTGGGGATGATTCTGGCTTTCCTCCTGTATCAAAATATCCGGGGTAAAGAAGTTTTTCGCATGATTTACTTCCTGCCCTACGTAACCCCTGTTGTAGCCGCATCGGTGGTGTTTCGCTCAATATTCTCCCCGCGGGCGACCAGCATCGCCAACCAGGCGATTGGCTTACTGGGTATCACGCCGCAGGATTGGCTGTTTGAGTCAAAGCCGATCATGGAGCTCCTGTTTGGCTGGGAAATTGAGGGATTCCTTGCCGGGCCAAGCCTAGCCCTGATCTCCATCATCCTGTACGGTGTATGGACCTATGTGGGCTACGACGCCATCATCTTTCTGGCAGGGCTGGGATCGATCCCTGGAGAGCTGTACGAGGCTGCCGAAATCGACGGGGCCAGCAAGATGCACCAGTTCCGGCACATTACACTTCCGCTCCTCTCTCCGGTCACCTTTTACCTCTCGATGATTGCCACCATCGGCACATTAAAAGCTTTCAACCATATCTATGTCATGCGTACGCCATCGACGTTAGGGACCGTGGATACGGCCAGCATTGTCATATTTGATACCTTCTACAAAGCGAACCAGTTTGGCCTGGCAACTGCGCAGGCCATCCTCCTGTTTTTCGTCATTCTGGGATTAACGCAGGTCCAGAACTCTGTTTTTGGGAAGCGGGTATTTTATGGCTGACAGCGCGCAAACCAAAGAAAGAAAAGCATCTGGTCAGATCGTTACCAAGAGCGATGTGATCTACCGTATTTTGCGGACAGTGGGACAGTCTGCGCTCTATCTTGCTCTGACGGCTGGCGCAGTTGTCGCAATTATCCCTTTCCTGTACATGATTTCAACGTCTTTTATGACTCTGGGGGAAACGATCACGCGCCAGTTGATCCCTGAGGTGCTGCAGTATTCTAACTATGTGACGGCATGGAACGAAGCGCGGTTTGCCAAATACTTCCTGAACAGCGTCGTCATCACACTGACGACTCTTGCCGGGTTACTCCTCACCTCGATCCTTGCCGGATATGCCTTTGCCCGGATTCAATTTCCTGGCAGAGGCATTATATTCTCCATTATGCTGGCGACAATGATGATCCCGGAGTCGGTCCTGATGATCCCTAACTTCCTGCTGATCCGGGGCGATATTATCCCCCTGCCAGGCGGGTCGTGGTTGAATACCTTACAGGCGCTTACCGTACCGTTTATGGCCAGCGCCTTCAGCATCTTTTTGCTGCGCCAGTTTTTTGCGACTATTCCCTATGAATTGTTTGATGCAGCACGGATTGATGGCGCCGGTCACCTGCGGTTTCTGGTTCAGATCGTGCTGCCTATCAGCCGGGCGCCGATCATGACAGTCTTTCTGCTGGGTTTTATTGGCTCGTGGAATGCCTTCCTGTGGCCACTACTGGTAACAACAAGGGAAACATGGCGCCCACTGATGGTAGGGTTATGGACTTTTGTAAGTGAAGCTGGGCCTGAAACACACTTACAAATGGCCGGCGCAGTGATTACAATGGTCCCGATTTTGGTCCTTTATTTCCTGACCCAGAAACAGTTTACCGAAGGGATTGCAACATCCGGCCTGAAAGGGTAGTTCAGAGCCTTCGTAGCAGGCTCTTTATTACGATATACTGAGGGAGTGGGCTGACCACGCATGACCTCAAAGTAGCAACCAATTATATTTATGAGGAGGTACAAATGAAAAGAAGGTTTGTCATGGTACTGCTGCTGGTTGCAGTTGGGCTGTTGTTAGCAGCCTGTGCGCCTGCAGAAACACCGGACGAAGTAGATGATGAGTGCGAACCAACCGAAGATGATCCCTATCTATGTGCCGATCCAACCGGCCAGCGCGTAACTTTCTGGCATCAGCATTCACAGGAGCGCGAGCAGGAACTGCTGAAGATCGTCAATGACTTCAACGCGACCAATGAGTATGGCATTACAGTCATTGCCGAATACCAGGGTGGCTACAACGACATCTTCAACAAGATGCTGGGCGTCCTGGGTACCACAGATGCCCCCAGTCTGGTGGTGGCTTACCAGAACCAGTCAGCAACCTATGCCCTCACCGGTGATATGGCTGACATGAATTATCTGGTTGATCACCCGGTATATGGCCTCACTGAAGAAGAGAAGGCGGACTTCTTCCCCGGCTTCTTCATGCAGGACGTTTTTCCCACGTTCGATAATGCACGCTATGGCTTCCCGCCCAACCGCTCGATGGAAGCGCTGTACTACAACATCGACTGGCTGAATGAACTTTATGAAGCCGGCGCCATCGACTTTGAAGGCCCGCCCGAAACACCCGAACAGTTCCAGCAGGCCGCCTGCGCGGCAGTGGAGAATCCCTTCAGCGCCGCAACCGGAGATGTTGGTACCAGCGTTGGTTATGAGCTGAGCCTTGATGCTTCCCGCCTGGCAAGCTGGACCTTTGCCTTTGGCGGCGACGTTTTCGACTATGAAGCTGGCCAGTACTCATACGACGATCCGGGTGCCATCGCTGCGATGGAGTTCCTGCAAGGGCTGTTTGATGAGGGTTGCGCCCGTATTGTGACGGAGAGCTATGGCGACCAGTCCAACTTTGGCGCCGGGGTTACCCTCTTCACCGTCGGGTCAACCTCCGGTCTGCCCTACTACCAGAGCGCGGTTGACGCTGGTTCCGGGCATGCCTGGAGCGTGGCGGCAATCCCGCACACCACCCCCGACCCGGTGATGAACATCTACGGCGCAAGCGTATCGATCCCCAAGACCGATCGCTCACAGGAACTGGCTGCATGGATTTTTGTCAAGTTCTACACCAGCCCCGAGATTCAGGCTCGCTGGGTGATAGCCAGCAACTACTTCCCTGTCCGCGCGAGTGTTGCCGATAGCCTGACAGATTACTTTGCTGCCAATCCTACCTTCCAGACGGCCTACGAACTGCTGCCGTATGGTTACTTTGAGCCGCCTGTACCGGGCTACGACTTTGTCCGTGATCTGGCCCGCGAGGCGATGGCAGCCATCGCCGATGGCGCTGAT
>JAFGNO010000219.1 GCA_016926985.1 Anaerolineae bacterium | reverse complement strand
GGAAGCGGCCCGGTCTGTCATCGAGCGCGAAGCGCCTGGCATGGCTGAGGCCATGCGCCAGGCAGGACTCTTGCAAACACCCCATGCGATGTTGTTACGTGGGGTGTGCGGCATCAGGGGAGACTCGCTGATCATCAACCTGCCGGGAAGCCCCAAAGCAGTACGTGAGAATCTGGATGTTATCCTCCAGGTGCTGCCTCATGCGCTCGATCTGCTAACAGAGACACCGGGCGCAGAGTCGCGGCATACTTCAACCCGGCGGGCCTAGCGTATTGTGGGGATGAATCCTGGTTGCGATTTGTCCCCTTATAGCCTTAAGCAATGAAAATAAGCCTCCGCATTGTCCTTTTCCTTGGATTGATCCTCGCTGCTGCCTTTCTCCGGTTGGGCTGGCCCGGTATCAGCGAGTTCAAATACGATGAAGCAACGGTCATGCGCAGCGCGCTTGCATTGGTTGAGGAAGGCATCTGGCCAACGCATGGCGTAACATCAAGCCTCGGTGTGCCACATCCTCCGCTGGTTGCTTACCTGCTGGCTCTTCCTGCTGCCCTGTCGCGCAATCCTGCGCTGGCAGTGGCTTTTATGGGGCTGCTTGGTGTTGGCTCTGCCGTTTTGCTCTTTTGGCTTATCTCGCGATTTTTCGATCACCGCGTGGCTTTGCTGGGGCTGCTTTTCTACACATTTTCACCCTGGGCAATATATTACTCACGTAAGCTCTGGTCACAGCATGTCCCCCTGATCACGCTGGTTTTTGTGACCGGTTTATGCCTGTTAGTAATTGAGCGCAAACCCTGGGCCTGGGCATTGGTGTTGGGAGGGTTAGGCGCCATGCTAGGGCTGCACCTGGGGGGAATTGCGTTTTTCGCAATATTAATCCTGTCGCTTGCTCTTTACCCGGGTGTACTGAGCACCTTTCGCAAACAACTCTCCGCAGCAATCCCCTCCTTTGTCGGCGGAATGCTGCTTCTGTTATTGCTGACGGCCCCATATTTTTTTGGCTACCTCCTGAAAGGAGAGGGTTTAAGCCACCTGATCGGCGCAATTAAAGGAGGGCCAAGTGATAGTTCGTTCTCGCTGCTGTCCATTCGGTATGCTGCCCACATTGCCACAGGCTACCAGTTTCATGCGCTGGCTGGAGAGCAGTATTTAGATTTTTACCGGTGGCTGTCATTTCCAAACCTGAATACCCTGGTCGATGGGATACTGTTATGGCTCATCATTGCAGCCATGATCTACTGTCCCATCAAGGCGGCTGTGCTGTTAATCCGGGGCTATCGCCAGGGATCCCCGGATGGTGCTGTACCTCATGCCGGTTCAGCCCGGTATGTGCTGCTGTCGCTCTGGATCTGGATTCCAGTCCTGATGTGGATTGCATCGCGAGGCGATGTGCATCCACATCACTTCATTCTCCTTTATCCTGCCCAGTTTATTGCGCTCGCCGATGGCTTCAACAGCATATATGAATGGCTCAGCAAAAGGCTCGTCAGCAGCAATCTGCGCAGGTTGTTGCACACAGGTATTGCTGTTACTCTGTTTTTGGTTTTCCTCTGGCAGGCAGTCGAGTATATTGGCATGCTCTACTTTATCAGGAACGGGAATCTTACGGATGGATTTGGGACTCCGGCGGGTGTCATCTGGCAGGCAGCCCGTGAGGCTCGTTCACTGGCAGATGCGGAAGCCCTGCCAGTTGTGGCCTATACTTCCGGGGTTGATCCCAATTACCAGCATGGGGCAGCAGAGATTGATTCAGTCCTTGGCGATCAGCGGCTGATCTTTGCTGACAGGGAGACAATGGTGGTGATACCTGATTCCCCCTATGTCGATTTCATTGATCACGAGGGGCAATCGTATGAGGTTATCTTTCATCATGCACCAGGGGGTGGCAGTGGGGTAGGGGAAGCCCGGCTGTCAAATGGCCTGGAGGTCGTGAGTATTGAACCGGCAACCCGGGCAGTTATACAGGGGGAACCCTTTGTTGTTCAGGCGTCATTCCGGATCATAGCTCTGGAGGAAAATGGGCCGGATTATTCCTATACTTTCAATCTGTTTGACAGCACCGGGCAGCGCTGGGCGCAGCGGGACGGGCCGTTTCTGTTAACCTGCTACTGGGATCCAGGAGATGTGGTTGTTCTGACTATTGGAATACCGGTGGACATCGACGCCCCATCTGGAGCTGGCTACGACCTGATTATCGGTTTCTATTCAGTGGCGCCCACCGGCGATTTTCAGGGCGTAGATATCCTGGACGAAGCTGGAAACCCCGCCGGTCAGTATCTTGTCATTCCGCTTGCTCAATAGCGCCTATTCAGGCGTATTTTTCAAAGCCTGTAACTCGTGCTTTAATTGTTCAATCTGGTCTTCAAGCGCTTCCATGCGGAGAAGCTGACTGGGTTTCACAGAATGCGCCGGAAGACTGTCTGTCAGTTCATGCAGTTCAAGAATCAACGTCTCTAACCGCTGTTTTTTCGCAGCAATCTTGTCTTTGGTTTCTGTCATGCTGTTCTCCCCATCAGGTGGTGAAGTCAAATTTCGCTAAAACGCACCATAGTCTAGTCAATGAGGTGACAAATGTCTAATCGGTCCCGGCATCGCTGGGTAGTTGTAGCAATCTTCTTTGTGTTTATGCTCCTCCACCAGTCCGACAAACTGTTGATTGGCCCACTCACCACGCCAATCATGGAGACTTTCAATATCAACGAGGCCCAGATGGGCGCAGTTTCAACCGCCGCATTACTTGTTGGAGCCATATTATATCCCGTGTGGGGTTACCTGTATGACCGGTTTGCCAGGGCAAAGCTGCTGGCGCTGGCCTCCTTCATCTGGGGCTCAACAACCTGGCTGAATGCGCTGGCCCCCAGTTTTGGGGTGTTCATTGCCACCCGCGCATCCACCGGCATAGATGACTCGAGTTACCCCGGTTTGCACAGCATTATCGCTGATTATTTTGAGCCCCAAACACGGGGCAAAATATATGGACTGCTGCAGCTCACTGCTCCCCTTGGTTATTTGATCGGTATGGTGCTGGCTTTGATACTCGGCGGTCTGATCGGCTGGCGGTCTGTGTTTTTTATCACGGGCAGCCTGGGAGTTGTGCTTGCAGTTGTGATATTTCTGTTTGTGCGGGAACCGGAGCGTGGGCGTGGCGAACCGGAACTGGCTGGCCTGGAGGAAATTGGCATCTATCGCTTTGAATGGAAAAAGGCGGGCGAGCTATTCCGCAAACCAACCATGATCCTGCTGTTTATCCAGGGGTTCTTTGGAGTGTTCCCCTGGCAGGTCATCACTTTCTGGATATTTCGCTACCTTGAAGTCGAACGCGGGTTTGATGAGACAAGCATCCTGATCACGATGTCCATAGTCGTGCTGATCCTCGCCTCTGGCTATTTTATCGGGGGCGCGCTGGGCGACTGGGCTTTCAAACGCACTGTCAGGGGGCGTCTGATAGTATCCTCCATTGCTGTGCTCCTGGGAGCAATTTTCCTGGTGCTGGCGATTACCTCGCCGGTTGAGAACAGGCTTCTGTTTACGATCCTGCTGAGCCTGACGGCGATTTTCATGCCTTTTGCTGCACCCAATATGATTTCATCGGTCTATGACATAACGCTCCCCGAGGTACGCAGCACTGCACTTGCCATCCAGTTATTCATTGAAAACGCCGGGGCGGCCACCGCACCATTGCTGGCAGGGATAATTGCGGTGCGTGCCAACCTGTCAACGGCCTTGATACTGATCTGCACAACGACCTGGGTGTTGTGCTCCATTTTCTACATTGTGGCAGCTTATTTCATACCGGGAGACATCAGAGTGTTAAGGGCCCAGCTCGGCGAGCGTGCTGCACTGGAAAAGGCGTCTTAGTTGTCCGGGGTCACCCATGAACAGTCTGTGACGGCGCAGGGTGCGGTGACCTGCGCCGTCTGGTTTCTGCTTAGCCCATATTCGACAGTTGGCGAGAATCAATTAGCAGAACCGCTTGACGAGCGCCGGATGAGAATAGAAACTATAG
>JAFGNO010000218.1 GCA_016926985.1 Anaerolineae bacterium | reverse complement strand
GCGCGGTCTGAAGAGGATGCCGCCTGGCGGTCGGGGGATATGGCGCTTCAGGACGAGGGACGGCCCATTCATATCCGGTTTCTATCACCGGAGCCCGAAGCCTATGAGGGTTACTACAATGTCATTTCCAACCCTCTGTTATGGTTCTTGCAGCACTCAATGTGGGATATCCCCCGAGCGCCGGTGATCAACCGTTCAACCTGGGCAGCCTGGCAGGAAGGTTATATCCCGGTAAACCGACTTTTTGCTGAGGCCATTGCCGACCAGGTGCTGTCTATTCCCGGCTCCACGCTGGTCATGCTGCAAGATTACCATCTCTATCTGGTGGCCCGCTTTTTGCGGGATACGCTGCGTCCCAAGCAGCGCCCATCTGTCCTCCATTTCGTCCATATCCCGTGGCCCGGGCCTGAATACTGGCGTATTCTGCCCCCGGAGATGCGCCGGGCTATCCTGGACGGGTTGAGCGCGGTGGACCTGATGGGATTTCAAACGCGCACCGATGGGCTGAATTTCATCCGGACATGCGAATCCCACCTGGTCGGCGCGCGGGTGAATTACAAACATGGGCGCATCTGGTATAGAAATCACGCCACATACGTCCGGGATTTTCCCATCTCCATTGATGTCCAGACCCTCAAACAGACCGCCCGGACGCAGGAAGTGGCAAATCACCGGGCTGAATTCGAGACACTGCTCAATGACAGGCAGCTGCTGGTGCGCATTGACCGGATTGAGCCCAGCAAAAACATCATCAGGGGATTCCAGGCCTTTGAAGAGATGCTGGATATGTACCCAGAACACTGTGAACGGGTTGTTTTCCTCGCGCTCCTGGTCTCATCGCGGATGGGGGTGGATGAGTATCAGGACTACCTGGACCATCTGATGGCCTCTGCCGGTCGGGTGAATGCCCGTTATGGCACCAGTGAATGGGAGCCTATCCGCATCCTTGTCGGGGAGAATTATCCCCGCGCAATCGCCGCCCTGGAACTCTATGATGCGCTGCTGGTCAACTCAATTGCCGACGGCATGAACCTGGTCGCAAAAGAAGGGCCGATTGTCAATCAGCGGGACGGGGTGCTGATCCTCTCGGAGAGCACGGGCGCTCGCCAGCAGTTAGAGCCGGGGGCGCTGATTATCTCGCCCTGTGATATCTATGCGACGGCAGAAGCGATGCACCAGGCGTTAACGATGCCTTCTGAAGAGCGCCAGGAGCGTGCGGAAAGGCTGCGCTGGATTGTCAGGAATCAGGATATCGATGACTGGTTATGTCGCCAGCTTGAAGCAGTCAACAGCCTGAACCTTTGATTGGAAAGGAATCATTGTGAGCAAGCGCAAAACGGCCATGCTTCACTATTCAGCCCCGCCGGTTGTGGGTGGTGTTGAAGCCGTTATCCAGGCCCACACAGAGGTTTTTTCCCAAAACGGATACCCGGTTTCGGTTGTTGCCGGTCGAGGGGAGCGGGGAACGCTGCCGGCTGATGTGGATTTCATCCTGATTCCGGAGATGGACTCCCAGCATCCGGAAGTGGTGGCAATCAGTGAGGTTTTAGAGCAGGGGAAGGTTCCTCCTGATTTCGAAGCGATGGCGAATCGACTGCTTGAGCGGCTGTCTCCAGTGCTGGCAGACTACGATAGAGCAATCGTCCACAATGTGTTCACCAAGCACTTCAACCTGCCGCTTACGGTGGCGCTGGACCGGATGGTTGACGAGGGCGTTATTCGCAATTGCATCGCCTGGTGCCATGATTTCACCTGGACCAGCCCCAGTTCGCGCGGCAAAGTTCACGAAGGGTATCCCTGGGATATCCTCCGCACATATCGTCAGGAAATCACCTACGCGGTCGTTTCCAGGCGCAGGCAGGAGGCGCTGGCAGCGCTTCTGGGCTGCCCGGCTGACGCTATTCGCGTGATCTATAACGGGGTCTCTCCCGCCACGCTGCTGGGCCTATCCGGCGAAGGGCAGCAGCTGGTAGACCGGCTGGGGCTGCTGGCCAGCGACCTGATTATGCTGATGCCAGTCCGGGTCACCCGGGCCAAGAACATCGAATACGCGCTGGAAGTCACCGCTGCCATCAAAGCCCAGGGTCTCGATGTTAAGCTGGTATTGAGCGGACCTCCCGACCCTCACGACAGCCAGAGCATGGCTTACTATGAGCACCTGCGCGCACTGCGCCACCGGTTAGGGCTGGATCGGGAAATGCGGTTTATCTTTGAATCGGGCCCGGATCCGGACAAACCCTATACCATCGACCTGCCGGTCGTTGGCGACCTGCTCCGGGTTTGTGACCTGGTCTTTATGCCCAGCCACCGGGAGGGATTCGGTATGCCGGTGCTGGAGGCAGGCTTGATAGGGCGGACGGTGGTCAGCACCGCCATCCCGGCATCCGAGGAGATCGGTGGGGAGGATGTGATCCTGTTTGATACGGGCGATCCCCCTGAGTCTGTATCCAATAAAATTATCGCCTGGGCCGGGCGTAACTCAGAATATCGCCTGCGCCGCAGAGTCCGGCAGCGATATACCTGGGAGGCGATATTCAAGCGCGATATTGAACCGCTCATTACTGGAAGGGCATCAGATGCGTGATCTGAATAAGCTGGCACTGCGCCTGCGCAAGGCAGCACGGGTCAGGTTGTTCCTGGATTATGACGGCACACTGGCGGGCTTTGCCGAGACTCCCGACAAGATCATTCCTGACCCTGGGCTAGCTGACCTGCTGAGTAGATTTGTCGATCACACCCGTTTCAGGGTGGCGGTGATCAGTGGGCGGCGGCTCAGCCACATTGAGAAGCTGCTCCCGATCCCGGGCCTGCTCTTAGCAGGGACCTATGGCATAGAACTACGGACGCCAGCGGGTGACCGTATCAACCGGCTGGAACTGGCGGCTGTCCGCCCTACCCTGGAGCAGATCAAACCTCTCTGGGAAAATCTGGTCAGTAATGGTAAGGGGTTCTATCTTGAGGACAAAGGCTGGTCACTGGCCATCCACGCACGCTTTGCCCAGGATGACGACGCACAGACCCTGCTTGAATCGGCCCGCACCCTGGCAGGTGACATGATTGATCCACGGGTTTACCACCTGCGCGATGGGCATAAATTTCTTGAAGTCGCGCCTATCCTGGCCAACAAAGGTCAGGCTGTAAGATACATTCAAAAGCACTATCCCTGGCCTGGCGCCGAACTGGTCTTTGTTGGCGATGATGACAAGGATGAGGATGCCTTTGCGGTCATCAATGACCTGGGAGGCACCTCCATTGTGGTAGCAACCCCCCCCCGCTCGACGGCTGCCACCCATCGGCTCGAGTCACCCCCGGCAGTGCGAGCCTGGTTAACCGGCCTGTTGGCTGACACAGAGGTTTAGAATCCAGATTGTTGGAATGTTTGACCATTGGCATCGCTACCCCACGGTCTACACCGTGAAGCGATCGAACTGCGGCAGGTAGTCCTTATGCCGGGCAAACAGTTCGTTGGTCATATCACGGATTTCCGCCAGCGAGAGCACCGCGGCGGTCAGGGGGTCATGCGCGATAGCCCGGTAAATCATCACCGGGTCACCAGCCAGCGAGCCCTGAATCGCCAGTTCCTCGATGCCGCTGGACAGCTGGGTGAGCAGGGCCACTTCAGGGGGGAGCGCCCCGACATGGATGGGGTGGAATCCGGCCCGGTCAACCAGGACCGGCACCTCCACACAGGCGCCTTCCGGCAGGTTGGATATCAGCCCGGTATTGGGAACATTGCCGTTGAACCTGAACATCTCCCCGCCTTGCAGGGCATTGATGATGTAGGCGGCGTACTCCTGGCCGCGGGCTAAATCCTCTTCAGTCAGGGGGCGGGCCAGCCGTTCCCTGACCTGGTCTTTCCAGGTAGCCTCATTGTGCTGGTACTCCTTGAGGATGTAGGCGTATTCGCCGGGATTCCAGTTGGTGCCGTGCGTGCAGTACTTCTCAATCAGGTCAGGCCGTTTGCGGAACCACCAGTTATACCCGATTCGGGATCAATGCGGCGCACCGGCACAGGTTAATCATGGAACGTGTGCGCAGCACCCGGATAGGGATGGATCGGCCCCCACCTCCCAACATCAACCGCCTGTAGGGTGGTATCGGGATAGCTGACTGGCGTACAAAACCCCGCCAGAGGTTATCTGGCGGGGTCATTTT
>JAFGNO010000217.1 GCA_016926985.1 Anaerolineae bacterium | reverse complement strand
CGATGATCCGAACCTGAAGCTGCTGCTGCAGCTTCAGTGTTTCTTCCGTCGTCGGCGCGACAAAGATGCAGCCGAACTGGTTATTGGCCAGCGCTGAGGTGACAGTTACCAGCACGCCGCGTTTTTCCCCCTTGATGGGGTAGTGCAGGTCGCCAATGACGGTCAGCAGCTCGTCGAATGTGGTGATTGTTCCACTGTAGAATTTGTTCTGGCTGAGCACGGCAAGATGCTCAAAATAATCCTCACCAAACAGCAGCGTAGAGAGTTCGTGAGCGTGCGTTCCGCCGGTCCGGCGAGCGTTGGATTCCAGCAGAAAGGCGATCCCGGCATCGTCAACGATTGCATCCAGGTCAAAGTGACCGACATAGCCCATTTGCTGGACCTTGTGGGCAAAAATCATACCCTGCGCCAGCATGAGTTCAAACCAGCCCTCATTCCAGATATCACGACTGATCAGCACGCCGGCAAACAAGCCGTTTTCCAGGAACAACTGGTGGGCGGGATAGGTCAGCCGGGGTTCACCTTCCCCCAGGGGTGGGACAAAAAACTCCAGTGACGGTGACCGGTGGTTATTGTTTGATTGGATGTATTCCTCGATGATGAGTACACCATCCTGGAAAAAGGCCTGTTTGCGGAGCATCTGTTCAATCTCTGCCGCCGACCGGTATTCCCCCGGGCTGAATATGGTATTCCCCAGACTTCCCTCGCCGTGATTTTCCTTGACAATGCAGGGCTTACCGTTCTGAAGAAACCAGAATATTGCGTGTGAGGCATTTTCAAGGCCGCGATAGACGAAGGCTGTTGGAAGCACCTGTTGTGCATCCGGCAGCCACTGGGAGGCCAGCATCCGGAAACCGGCTTTGCTGTCCATATAGTTGCGGATCCAGAGGTTTTCACGGGTGGGGCTTTCTGGCAGGAGCACAGTCAGTCCGTGTTTATTCCTGAGCGTATCGGCAAGATCGTAAAGCTCGCGTGTGGTAGCATAGGCAACCAACCGGATCGTTTTGCCCGGACCGGCATAGTCCAGCAGGCGCTCGGTGAGCCGCGGCTCGCGCAGGATGTCCTGGCAGAGCGAGGGGGTGGGGTCTCTGGGGCTGGCAAGCAGCGTCCCGGAATACCCGAGGCGCTCACGCAGATATTCCAGATGATGCACCTTGGAGGTGGCAAATACCAGTTTATCTTTTGCCAGCCAGAGTAAGGCCCGGTCGCCCCGGTAGAGCCGATTGCTGATCACCGATTGGTCATCGGTGCGCCGCAAAAAGGCGTGAAAGGCTTCAAGGTTGTTGTAGATAACAGCGAGTGGTATGGTGTCGTTTTGGTTCATCGTGTGTGTGTGTAGATAAACAGAGGCGTCAGGGACGCCTCTATAGATTACCACATATTTTTCTTGCAGCGAAAACAGGTTCCGTTATTCGTCATCCTCCTCTTTGGAACGCGAACGATTGCGGATGCTGGCTGCCTTGGCCTGCAGCTCCTGGAAGAAGTCGGAGTCGACGATCTCGCTTACCTGCTCATTGACCTTGGTCTGGTCAATCATGATTTCCAGTTCAGCAACGCGTTTCTTCAGTGACTGCTCACGCTGGTAGACCTTGCCTACCATGATGTCAAATACGTTGGCGAGTGTATCGATCTCGTCTTTGTATTTATCAGAGATCAGGCTGGCCAGGTCGACCTCGTAATCGCCGTCAGCAATCCGTTCCGCCACGCCAGTGAGGGAGATAATCGGCTGGGTGAGCTGACGGGCAATAATGAATACAAAGATAAACAGGATCGAGTAGACAATACCAAATGCCAGGAATACTTTGCTGCGGATTCCTGCCTGGACATCTCTGACGTAGGAGGCCTCAAAGTCAATGCCAATTGCTCCAACCACCTCGCCGCTTGAGTCGGTCACCGGGTGATAGGCCGATACCCACTGTCCCCAGTCATCAGTGTAGGTGGTGAACACCTGCCTCTGGAATTGCCACCAGGGCAGTTCCTCTTCATCGCACCACAGGCGCAGCCCCTTCAGGTCGCCCTCAATCTCTTCCCCTCTTCGAACATCTGCTCCATCCGGATACAGCCGTTCGCACCAGTTTGCAAAACGCTCCTCCCCCCGATAGCCCAGGTTGAAGCGGGGGGATTCTGAAAAGCCTGCATAAGACTGCCCATAGCTGAATTTTGGCTCCATGAAGTTCACGGCCCAGCCCTGCCGGAGTTCACCCTCTCTTGTTTCTACCATCCAGCGATCGGCAATGTAGACAACAGTCGCGTCTCGCTCCTCGTAGACATCCGGGCCAAGTTCCTCCTGATCCCGCTTGATATATACATAGGCAAATGCACGGGGTTCCAGGTCGTTGATCTGCACCAGCCAGTCCAGTATTTCCTGGAACTGCGGGTCATCCTCTACCAACTCATAGGGCAGCCCGTCCTCATCCTCACTTTCGCCTGGATCATCGGCCAGCATTCCCTCGCCTTTGTAGTAAAGACCCATCAGCAGGTCGCCATCCACCCCCTCGGCGGCGCCAATGATAGTGTCTCTCAGGTCGTCCTGGATTCGTGTCATGGCCTGTTTGGTTGCAAAGGTGTAGAACCAGTAAAAGGCTGCGGCAAAGATAATGGCAAAGATCAGCGTAAAGCCAACCAGCACCTTTGCTCGCAGGCTTATAAACCGTTCTTTTTTCTGTTCCGTCTGTTTTGCCTGTTCAGTCATACGACCCCCCCCGGCTTAATCTACTTCTATTAGTATAGTCAACAAGAACTAGAAATCCAGCTTATCTATGACACTTGACCCGCGCTGGCGGCGTTTGATCCGCCAGTTAAACAGGCTGCTGTCGTAAGTCTTGCGCATGTTGAAGATGGCCCAGAGGGCCGCTATCCCCGCCAGAACCACAATGCCGAGGTAGATATAGAAACTGTTTTCGCCGATCCAGCCCGCCAGCAGGAACACCACGATCCCGGCCAGCACACAGCCCAGAATTGTCCCGACCGCCGGTAAGTAGCTACCCATAAAGACGCTGACCCGCCCGCGGCGCTCTTCCGGGACCAGCGCCTCAAACGATTTCCGGGCCGACTCGTCCACCGTCTCGCGGGCAAGCTTGGTCAGGATCATCGTGCCGATCGCTGTAATCAGGCCGGGGAAGGCGATCATCGAGCCAGTTCCCATCAGGATGATAACCGGGAAGAAGAAGAACGAATTCTTCAGGCCAATTTTGTCAATGATACGGCTGGTGAAAGCCATCTGCACAAAGAAAGCCAGTAGCGTTGCTCCCAGGCGGTAGAGGCTGTAAAACTGCTGGTAGCTTGCTGCGCTTGTGAAGGCCGCATCAGTGACCACCAGGAAACGGAATTCGATGATCGTATCGGCAATGGCCAGCGCAACGATGGCAATCATCAGGTTGCGGAATGACAGGACTTCTTTAATAAACCCCCAGCCTTCAGAGAGCGTCTCCTGGATGGTTTCCACTTTCTGGACAGTCTGGCGGATTTTGACATGACGCAGGCCAAGAATGGCAACGCCATAAGCCAGCAGGTATATCAGGACGTTAAAGATCAGGATTTCTTCAGCAGGTATGCTGAGCCGTTCGAATAAGCCTGGCGAGATATACGAAACGCCGATGCCCAGCAGTTTCCCGACAAAGCTCCAACTGGCAATCACCGGGAAAAGACGCTTGGCCTGGGCCATATCAAACACGTCATTGGCCAGCACCCAGAAAAACAGGGGGAAGAAGATCAGCTGCTGCTCGGCGACAATATACATGATGGCGTAGTTCAGCCAGCCGGGCACCCGGAAGGTAAAGAGGAGCCGCAGCACGACAAAGACCAGCGCAAATCCGAAGCTTAACCCGGTAACCAGTTTGATCCGGTCAAACTTGTCAATGATCAGCGATTGCAGGCCGCCCATCAGCAGGACGATCAGGTAGTCGATCGCCAGAACAATCAGGAACTGGTTGACCCCCCCGTCATCCAGGAAGCCGCTGATGGCCACAATTCCTGCTGTTTGCCGGGCCAGCGAATTGGCCAGCAGGAGAATGCCCAGTGTGAAAAATAACCCTGCTTCACCCGGTCGCAGCCGGAACAGCTTGTTAACAAATCCTGTCATGTCAAATCTCCGTTAACTACCGGTACTGATGGAAGAACACTGCGTATGGACCGGTCAGTTCAGCCCCCATGCCCTGATTGTAGTGGCCTGTCAGGCTTATCCTGGTGGTAGACTGTACGCCTGATCGGCCAATATTTCAAATCTCTTTGTTGTTCAGCCCATTGTTCAGGATGGGCAGATAAGAGTGGATTGTAGAAGATGCCACGAACACAGGCAAGAGGCCGTGCCAGATCAATCCTTATGGTTAGTCTTCTCAAGGCGATTGCTCGGGTCGTGCGCTGGCATATTGAGCATATTCTGCTGTGGCTCAGGTTTCTTTCCAGGCATTTGGTACAGGCACCGGTTTACATTACAATTAGGTAACATATGACCTCTAATGGGAAAAACAGGGAAAGAGCGATAGGTTCCCGTTCGACCCTTCTGGGCGCGGACTTGCGACCATAATATTGGAAGGAATGTAATCCTTGAAGGACATGCATACCCTCAGCGACAGGGAATTGGTGCGGGAAGCGCAGCGCGGGAGCCCGGATGCCTTTGCAGTTCTTTACGAACGCTACCTGCCGGTTGTTTATAACCGGGTTCGCTACCGCATACCGGAGTCTGATGTGGAAGATGTCACGCAGGAGATATTTATATCGGCCATGAAATCGTTGCGCAGCTTTAAGGGAGAGGCAAAGTTCAGCACCTGGCTGCGGACACTGACAGGACGACGTATTGCGGATTACTACCGTTCGCCGAGGGTTGAAAAGGTCGATCTGGAATCGGCCATGGTCAATGGGGACCGCCCCACTTCAGAAAACCTGACCCGGCCATCTGAGGCCCCGGAGATTGAGGACAGGGTTCTGCTCCAGCGGGCACTGGCGGCCCTTCCTGATCATTATGTTGAGATTATCCTGCTTCGCTTTGCAGAAGGGCTTCAATTTTCCGAGATCGCCGACGTGCGTAAACAGTCTCTTGAGGCCACCAAATCATTGTTCCGGCGGGCGATTGTAGCGCTGCGCGAACAGGTGGGAGTGATGTCAGATGCTTGATAGACCAAAGGATGCCCAACTGGACAACTC
Source organism: Anaerolineae bacterium (assembly GCA_016926985.1). Classification (GTDB taxonomy): domain Bacteria; phylum Chloroflexota; class Anaerolineae; order Aggregatilineales; family UBA3940; genus JAFGNO01. Next base: position 239 of record JAFGNO010000217.1, on the reverse strand, counting down.
TCTGGCTGAATTTACCGACAGCTTGCTGAATGATGGGATTTTGCCTGAGCCGGATGAGACACTTTGGGATGATCTGCGCGATCTTCAGGATATGGTCAGCACGCTCTGGCAAACGCTGGGCAGCGAGGAGCCGGAATCGGCCATGTCGGTGCGGATAAAAAATAACCTGATGGCCGTCTGGCAGGAGACCTACAGTTCGCCAGACCGGGACAAACCCTCACTCTGGGAGCAGGTGCGGG
>JAFGNO010000033.1 GCA_016926985.1 Anaerolineae bacterium | reverse complement strand
GAGAACCGGCTTCGACCAGCGATGCTAGCTGGGCATCCGATAGCAATTCAAATAGAGATATCTGCTTAAGCAAGCTGAAAGCGCTCATAACCTTGCCTAATGCTGTCGATTGGGATGAACATAAGCAAGTATAGCACAGAATGGCTCTCTGCCCGTGCGCAGCAGAAGGACTTTAGGCGCAGATATGCAGATATTGCGCAGATAGAACGCACGTGCTATTCTTTAGGGGAATCGGCAGGCAAGTTTAAACCCGGATAACGATGTGACCCTTGAATTTCATAAGCTGACCGTCCAGGTTGACCGGATGGGAGAGTACCTGGCAAGCCTCGAAACTGAAAACGAGGACAAAGTTGAGCTGGCATTGCAGATCATGCAGGCCTATGGCGATGAGGCTTTTCTGCCCCAGATACTGGAAAGGGTGCAGGACGCGGTGGCGAAGGACGCCGGGTATCGCGGCGCCCGGCCCATTGATGAGCCCATCGTGGGAATCTATCCCCCTGCTCCTCTGCCGGAAACAGCGACTGTTGTGGCAACCGATGGTTCCCAGATTCCCCCGGACAGCCATGGCGCAGCAACTTACTACCTGATCAATACCGGTACCATGACCCTGCATCATGGCAGCGGTCAGCCGCCGGAAATCGCCAGCGAGCCAGCACTGTTCTATGAGAGCGAATATATCCAGATTGATTCGGGTGGGTCGGTCACAGCCACCACAGTGGCAGCCAGACGCACGGTGGCTGAAATGGCGAAGCTGGCAGAACATGGCTGGCTGATGCGTGGCGAGGCGCGCCCACTGGTTGCGCTGCTGGATAACCCGCTGCTGTTGATCGGGATGGGCCATGAGGTCCCGGACAGGGAGCAGCTCCGCCGCCTTTATTTCAGCGCGATGACCCGCCTGATGGATATCCAGGCCGGGCTGGGCGGCTATACCGACCGACCCCGGAGCCGGTATGTGACAGGCATGCTGCACCTGCTTGATATGGACAGTGGAGCCGTGAATCGCCGGACCCTGTCCGATGATGGGCGGCTGGAAGGTCTGATGGACCGGGCGATTTTCAGCCAGCTGCTGAACCCCGGCGAGCGTTCAGCGCTGTTTGTCCAGATGTCCCCATTGAATAAGGATTTCAAAGACCAGGGCGGGGATACACACGAGATCGCGTTCTTCTATCTCAACACGGCAGGGGTAGAGCAGTTTCCGACAATAGCACGGGTGGAAGTGCCCATGTGGGTGGCGCGTGACAGGGGGCTGATAGCCGAGATGCAGGCGTTAATTTTTCACCAGTGTCAGCAGACGGGTTCTCGATACCCGTATGTTTTAACCCGCGCTCATGAACTGGCCGTAGTGAAATACGAGGAGGCTCAGCAGTTGAAACTGCTGATCCGGATTTCATTGACCCGGCACGGGATCGAAGCCTCTGACAGCCAGAAACAGGCGGGCAAAGACAGTGTCAGCGGCAAACGGTCGCGGTTTCGCGTTAGCTGAGTTTCAGCGGAAGGAAGAGGGATGACAGATAACTGGAAAAGCCCAATCGGACATGTGCTGCGAGCCAGCACGGCGGGCTTCTCGGCGGGGACCCGCGTCAGTCACATACAGGCGCCGCAGTTCGGGATGATCGTCCGGGCGCAGCCCAGCATCGATGAGCGAGATGTGGTCTATGGACTTCTGTATGACATCCATATTGACGATGATCCACTGGTCAGGCAGCTTGTGCTGGCCGATGCGGTCAGCGAGGAAACAATCCACGACCAGCGGCATCACCGCATGGTCCCGCTGGAGATGAGCGTCCTGGCGATAGGTTACCGGCAGGGAGACTGGATCAGGCAGGCCCTGCCGCCGCGACCACCACTCAGCCTCGATCCGGTTTACCTGTGTACGCCTGATGAAATCCGGGAAATTGCGTCACGGTTTGACTTTTTTAAGCTGGTGCTGGGGGCCTCGCAGGTTCCCAGTGAACAGCTCCTGGCGGCCTCACTTCTGATTGCAGTCGGGCACCTGCCTGAGGAGGAGCAATATGATTATCTGGTGGCTGCCGGGCGAGAGGCAGCCCGGTTGATCAGCAGCGATCTGGGCCGGCTGGACTACCTGCTGCGGCTCATCTCCTCATACATGATAGGATAACGATATGGCAAAGAAACAGGTTAATGAACTGGATGCATTCTTTGGTGTGCGTGTCCCCCGGTTGGGCGTGATGACAGCCGGGTCGCTCAGCAGAGGGTTAGAGGTAAAACTCGACCCGCAGACTGAGCTTGAGGACCTGGCCGTCGGGCGCTACGTGGTGGTACGGGGCAGGAAGCGGCGATTCTTCTGCATGGTGACCGATATTGGATTGGAGAATACAAATAACCAGATCACGCTGATCCCTCCTGATATCCAGTCCAATTATTACCTGGCGGATGTCTATCAGGGAACTACGGCGTTTGGCACACTCCATATTGCGCCAATGTTGATTATCAATGAGGATGGAAGCATTGACCCGGTTCGTACCATCCCGCCGCACTTCCAGGAGGTCTGGACGGCAACCGAAAAGGATATCAATGACGTATTTGGCGATGAGGACGAAACACACTTTAATATCGGCTCACCGCTTGAATTGCAGGATACACAGATCAACGTTGACCTTGTCCGTTTGACCGAGCGATCGGTGGGGGTGTTTGGCAAGAGCGGGACGGGAAAGAGCTACCTGACCCGCGTGCTGCTTGCCGGGATTATCGCCCGCGGCACAGCGGTGAACCTGGTATTTGATATGCACAATGACTACGGGTGGGAGGTCTTCAATGAGGAGGGGCAAAGAGATAAAGGATTGAAGCAGTTATTCCCTGACCGTGTTTCTATCTTTACACTGGATGACGAATCATCACGGCGGCGCGGGGTGCGCCCGGACTTTGTGGTCAGGCTATCCTATAGCGATATTGAGCCAGAAGACCTGGCTGCCCTGCGGCAGACCATGGATATCTCTGATACGATGCTGGATGCCGCCTATACGCTGCGGCGGCGCTGGGGGAAAAGCTGGATCCAGCAGCTGCTGACGGCTGATGTGGATCTCATTGAGGAGCTGCTGGCCTCAACAACGATCAACGGGGCAGCACTGAGTGCGCTCATGCGCCGCCTGGAACGCTTCCAGCGCTTTGGATTCTTGCAGCCGCAGGCAACTGATGATTCGGTCAGTGCCATTCTGAATGCCATTGACCAGGGCACCAGCGTGATCCTGGAGTTTGGCCGCTATGGTAATGCGCTGGAAGCCTATATCCTGGTGGCCAACTACCTGACCCGCCGGATCCGCGGTCGCTATGTGGAGCGGATCGAGTCCTCGCTGGGGGATGAAGCCAAACAGCCACCACAGCTGATGATCACGATTGAGGAAGCACACAAGTTCCTGGATCCGCAGATCGCACGGCAGACCATTTTTGGCACAATTGCCCGTGAATTGAGGAAATACAAGGTGACGCTGTTGGTGGTCGACCAGCGCCCAAGCGCAATTGACGAAGAAGTGATGTCGCAGGTTGGGACGCGCGTCACGGCGCTGCTGGATAATGAGCGGGACATCACCGCCGTCCTGATGGGCGTCAGCGGGGCGCAGGGGCTGCGCGAGGTGCTGGCGCGGCTGGATACCCGACAGCAGGCAATCGTGCTCGGGCACGCCGTTCCGATGCCCGTGGTGATCAAAACTCGGGCCTATGACGAGGCCTTTTACGCGGCGATGGGCGCGCCGCTGAAAGGGAAAAAACTTAAGGATGCCGCAAAGAAAGGCAGTAAATCCCTGTATGGGGATGAGAATTTTGAGGGGTATGACTGACAGCAGGGCAGGAAACCAGAAGGGGCCGTGGAACGGCCCCTTCTTTATGAACAGGTCAGGTAGTGTTTAGTCCTCTTCAATGACCGGCGCGGCAGCGGCACGCTTACGCTGTCCTACCCGCACCCGCCAGATGACGAACCGGATGATGCCGTAGATGACAGCGCCGAAAACGACCAGCCAGGGCAGGACGGCAATGGCGAAGAAGATCAGGAAGTCGCCAAAGTCACGCAGGCCATCGATCAGCGCCTCAAAGGCCTCACGCACGGTCTCAGCCGGGCGCCAGCGAGTATCCACAGGCTGGCTGAGAATATAGGGCTGCAGGTCAATGTCAATGCGGGAGAGGCGAGCCGCTTCGGTCAGATAACGCAGGCGCCCCATCAACGACTCGATCTCCGCTTCGCGCTCGGTAAGCTGTCGCTCAGCCATCAGCAGATCTTCAGTTGTGGCAGCGTTTTCCATCAAGGCAAGCAGGCGGTCTCGGGCTGTTTCAAGAGTCTCAATGCGCGCCTCGAGGTCGACATACTCCTCGGTGACGTCATCAGCGGTGGTAACAATGCTGGGATTGGTACCCTCGACTGCCATGCTGGTGATCTGCTCCATCACGGCATCAAACTGGGTGGCAGGAACCCGGATGCTCATACTGACATAGGGCAGGTTCTCAGCGCCGCCATATTCATTGGATGAGACAATAAAAGCCCCCTCTCCCGCCAGGCTTTCAACCAGCTGCTCGATCTCCGTTTTGGCAGCGCGAGTGTCGTTGCTCTGCAGAGAGATGCTGCCGTTCCGGATGATCAGGCGGTCGGTTTGCTGTTCCTGCGAGACATCAATATCTTCGGGCGTATAGATAATATTGCTCGAGTCCAGGCTCTGGGCTTCGTCATAAGAGGCACCTGGCGCGGCAGAGGGCGCTTCCGGATATGCCCAATCCTCTTCTGCATATTCCCCTTCACCATATGCACCACGGTATCCTGTGCCATCATCCATGTCATAGGCCTCATATGCATACCCTCCGCCGGACCGGAACAGCAGCGAAATAGCCACAGCGGCAATGATGACAACGACAACAAGCCCGCCAAATATACTTCCACCAATAATCAGCCACTTTTTAAGCTTGGGTGACATTTCCTCTCCTCCTGTATATGGGAT
>JAFGNO010000216.1 GCA_016926985.1 Anaerolineae bacterium | reverse complement strand
GAAGATGGCCAGCCGATCCGGGTAATGTATGTGAGTTTTGAGGGCGACGTGGAGATCCTCAATCCGCGATATACGGAATTCGAACGGGAGCTGATTAAGCTGATCTCGCTCGTGCTCATGCCACGTGGGGAATTATCTGGCTAGTTGTGTAAAGAGAGGTAAGATATCTATTCGTAGTTGCCGCTGCCATGAGACAGGCCCAGGGACCTTCCTGAGCCTGTCGTTGTTTTTGATGCAGTTGGTTTTCGTATTACCCTTTTAAATACAAAGGCCGTTTCAGTACACCGGGACTCTCGAAATATCCATTCCATCACACATTGAGCAAGAGATAGCATGGCTATCTTCGATAACGTAACCCTCGTCGTTGCAATACATGCAATTGGAGCGCACCCACGCGCGGCAGCAAGGCGATAGATATACTCCTTCACCATCATAGTCAGTTCATCTACTGGATTTCCGCAAATGGGAGGCATGGGAGCAATGATGGAACGGTGGATGATCTCTGAAGTCTGGCGTGAGCTGAAGCATGTTGCACGCGAGCTGGACACTTCTGCCTTGGCTGCCGGCAGTTGGTCTGGCAATTATTGGTTTAGAATGGTTTGGTTCACCAGCAGCTGGCGTGATTGTTTTTCTGACTCCCCGGTACCGCTGGCTGTTGCGTGGTGGCCGTAAACCTCATATTTTTATCTGGCAGCTGATCGCAGGAGCTACCATACTGTTTGTTTGTTATTTCTCTTTGACTTGGCAAGCCTGGATTATTGCACTTGCATCATGTCTGGGAGTACTGGTTGTCAATTGCCTGTTGATTTTACGAAAACAATAGCGGTTATTACAAGTCTCAACTGCTTGCATTATCAAGCTTTGTTACAGGTTGTGCCTCAATGGTGAGCTCGCCAAGCTGCCTGACTGCATGCTGTATTTCATGCCGGATCAACTGATTAATAGCGTAGCTCTCAGCCAGTGAAAGTCCGGCATCCATAGCCACTGTGACCTCGACATTCAGTCGATGTCCTACCCAGTGGGCCCGCAACTGCCTGACCTGCTTAACACCCGACACACTTTCAACATGGTGTTCCATGTGTTCCATTATATGGGGGTCCACTGCATCCATCAGACGATACCAGACGGTCTTGATGGCGTTCCACGTAATCCCCACAATGGCGAAAGCAATGATAATCCCCACAATTGGATCAAGAATCGGGATTCCAATCCAGGCTCCTGCAACTGCAATCAGCACTGACAACGAAGTCAGCCCGTCAACTCGGGCATGCTGCCCATCTGCAATCATCGCGTGGGAGCCTATCTGCTCACCAACACGGATTTGCATCACAGCCACAAGCTCATTTCCAATGAAGCCAATCACTGCCGCCGCGGCTATCCAGGGGAGATTTGTTAATGGCTGCGGATTGAACAACTTCTGCACCGATTCAATCAAAATGTATCCGGCACTGAAGGCGATTGAAATTACAATCAGGATTCCCGCCAGATCTTCCGCACGGCCATACCCGTAAGTATAACGACGTGTCGCAGCTCGCCGCGCAATATAGAAAGCCACCAACAATGGCAGCGAATTGAGTGCGTCACCCAGATTGTGCACAGTATCGGCCAGCAGCGCGACACTACCACCGATCACATATATGGCGATCTGCAACACAGTCGTCAGTCCCAGCACAATCAGGGCCAGCCACACAGTCCGGATGCCCAGATTGTTGTCATCCAGTGCATGATCTGCCACTCGATCGGTGTAATCATGGCTGTGATCATGGCCAAACCCGGGCAAGTGCAGAGCAGCTCCCAGGGTACTGATAATGCCACTCCTGAATGGATGCTCGTGCTGCTCGCCATCTGCATGGTCATGCGTTGTGTCGTGATGATGTGTATGTCCCATGATTACTCCTATCAACATCGAATTGCTTAGTACCATACCATAACAGCATTCACTTAAAACTTAGCTTATTGCGACAAAATGCAATTGTTATAATGATGCACACGTTAGAAGCAGAAGACAGCAGGTGCTATGTGACTCACGAAACCAAAGACTACGTCAGCAAACTCCGGGCCAGGGGATATCGGGTGACCATGCAACGCTTGATTGTCCTGGACGCAGTTTGTGCGCTGGGTGGCCACGCAACGATCGCGGCCATCCAGAGTGAAGTTGCCGAACTAGATCCATCAATCGATCGGTCCACGGTTTATCGTGCCCTGGCAGTGCTTATCGAAGTTGGATTAGTGGTGCGCGCTGATCTGGCAGGCGTAGGTAAGGTATATAGCATCCCCAGCAATACCACACACCATCATCTTGTTTGTTTGTCTTGCGGGAAGATATTTACAGTAGACCGGAATGCTATACAGCCACTCGTGCAGCAGTTTCGTGCCAGCCACAACTTTGAGCTTCAGACCGATCATCTGGTCTTTAATGGCTTTTGTGGTGAATGTGTCAACAGCACTTCTGAATAGACTGATTTTGGAGCAAGGAAATGTCAATCAGGACTGATCATTGACTTACAACTCCTCCACCATCGCCGCCACGCCCTCACGTTCCGGATGCAGGTAGCGGGCGGTGTATTGTTTTAGTTCATCAACACCTCAGACTGTTTACTTTACATTGTGACCCGCCTGTGTTGGTACTCACGCAGATAACGTAGCCAGGTCTGCCCCACTTTGCTGCAAGACGCGCGTCGCAAACGTGTGGCGCAGTGTGTGCGGCGTGACATTGCGTCGGATGCCGGCCTTCTGTGCGGCCACCCGCACCAGCCGCTGCACATCCCGGCTGTGAATGGGCCGCCGCCTTTCGCTCCAGGAGCAATCCGGATAACGAGGCCGGCTATATCGGTTTTCGGTGCGCCCGCTCTCAATAGCGCTGTGCGCTGATTCCCGTCCTCTGGGTGCTGAGAAAAGGTGGGGGTTTTGTCCCCACCCACAGGATTGGCGATGATATAGTTTATCACCACTATCAGCCCCTCTGCGCTCCGCAAAATATGATCTAGAATCCCCGCTGTTATGCGTTACCGGGCAGTAGCAGCGGGGGGCGTCAGCACTTTCAGCGCCCGGGCCCTGTGACAGCCCTTCCGTACTGAATCACCCGGAGAGCGGTGGGGGCGCGGTTCGTTTCGCAATGATCGAGTACATCGCTGAACAATCTGAAACAGGCGTTAAGAATGGATATTCCTCAGCAAACAGCTGAAAGTCCCGTTCCCTGAGAAAAGCACAAACGGCCTCAGGAGAAACTCCCAACTGAGGATGAATATCAAGCAGCACAATCAGATCGCGATTGCGTGCCAGAGTTTCACTGGCGCCCTGCAGCACGCTCATTTCCGCGCCCTCAACATCAATTTTGATCACATTGACAGAATCAAGCACGCCCTGTTCGCGCAGGCAGTCATCCAGCGTTCTGGTTTTAACGGAAATTGTCCCTTTATCACGATGACGTTGGCCCGGTATCAGGGTATGCCACCCGCTTTTCTCTCCAATATACAGGGTTGCCATATCAGCCTTGTCACTGAGCGCTATGGTGTACAGGGCGATGTTGGTATACCCGTTCAGAGTAATGCTTTTCTGTACCCAGTGGCAATTTGTCGGCTCAGGTTCAAATGCTAATACCTGCCCATTCTGCCCAACGAGGCGAGCAGCCAGCAGCGAAAAATCCCCTTTATTAGCGCCAATATCGATGAACACATCACCCGGTCGCAGAAAAGACTCAAGCGCTCTGTGTTTCTCGATTTCATAGCAGCACAAAAGGCGCGCCAGCATCATCCATGATTCGGCGATATTCAGAAAAATCCGACTACCGCGAACAGGATATGGGTAGTGACGCGAAGGCAGGATCCATGCCCAGTGTTTGTAGTTGCGCTGGACAGCTTTGAGAAGCCTGTTCATTATCGACATTATTGAGAAGCCCGATTGGAAAGGCTGTGATATTTTCGCCCCAGGAAGTGCGCGATATGCCCGGAAAAAAGCACCACAGTATCTATAAGACCGACATTCCTGTTACGAGCAAAACGGAATAAATGGATGGCATAGCGCAGGCGTGATTCGCTGCCAAACTGCTTTGAAAGCGCATTCACCGTTTTGGGGTCTCGTTTCTTTTGAAACAGGTTCGCATAATAACCATAACGAAATTGCAGTTTTAGATACCTGCTTACCCCAAGATTGGGCTGTGAATGCCATACCTGCGCATCAGGGCTAAACCCAATACGAAACCCGTGCGCCACAAAGCGCCAGCTGAATTCCCTGTCCTCAGAGGCAGCCAGTGGGAACGCGGTATCAAATGCGCCCGCCGCAAAGAACGCCTCACGCGCTACTACATAGTTGTTGGTAATTGCAATCAGTATATTACCCGAAACGTTCTGCCAGTATTCGTAGAGAAACGTCACCAGGAGGCTCCAGACGCGTGCGCCAATAACATCAGGATTGGGGTTTAACGATACCCCCACCAGGGCTTCTTTTTTCTGCTTGCTAAGGCAGGCTTCGTAATTCTTCAGCCACTGGGGATCGACAAAACAATCATCATCCAGAAAAACCAGGTAATGCCCGCGCGCGTTTTGTGCTCCAAGATTGCGCGCGGCTGCAGGCCCGCGGGACACCTGTTGTCTCAGAGCCTTCAAAGGCAGCAGGTGTTCAACGCGCTTAAAGACTGCTGAGAGTGCAACCGTACTGCCATCGTCAACGACAATGACCTCCCATCTGTCTGTGGGATAGTCCAGTTTACACAGGCTCAGCAGGCAGACACTTAATGATTCGGGCCGATTGTGAGTGGGGATTATGACGCTGAAATAGGGATTTTCCGACAATGGCTGACCTTTGGTTCTCGAGGGAATCTATATGGCTATATTACCGATCAATGCGGAATTCTACCACACAAAGCAAACTCATCATACTATCAGTACATGTTTTTACGGCTGTGCGGATTCCAGTTCAACACTTCCTACTGTTATCCCGCCGTTTTCAGATAGACCATTACCAGAGGTGGCCGGCAGGGGGTTACCCTCACTATCGGTCATATGTACCGCTATCGTATAGGTTCCGGGCGGGGCATTTCTTGGGAACCTGAATCTGCATTCATCAAAGTATATAACCTCCCCCCGGTTCCAGGTTTCGAACGAATCATTTTGTAATCGCGGTATACCATGACACTCGTACTGCGCATCCTGGTTAATATGTGTCAGCGTATAGAATCGTGCTACATTGGTATCAACCAGGGTTTGGTGCACATACCAGTTGACCGATGGCAAATAAAACTCACCTGCAATAGCAGTTGGCGGGGAATTAAACTTCACGACCTGGAAGGTATCCGCGAAAACACCCAGGTTGGAGTGGCAGCCGGCGCTTGGCGGCAAATCCGTTTCCATTTGACCTAAGCTAACCGTTGACATTGATGCTACGTCGATTCGGTCATTCCCATCCAGGCGATACCAGCTTAATTCAATATCAAATGGATGCTCAAGTGTCGTTGAGCTGCAATTGGGCACGACAACCTGGCTGGCAATAATGTCATCGGTCTCCCAGCGCCAGGTCGGATGAAGTCCTCCAGCGGGCAGAAACTCACAGGAGACCGCCGTTCCACCAGCGTCAAGAAGGTCGATGCGGCCTATTATATGGTTTTCAGATGTCTTCTCAGCAAGTGTGTTGTATATATCGAGCACAAGGACATCATCTTCGACTGATGTGGTGTAGGCAAGCGTTATGATGTTTTCGTGGTGTTCAGTCGTATAGACTGGCCGCGCGTTTGCCTCTGCAAACCCCCTCGCATCCAGGACAAAAGCAGGCGTAGTGGCGCCCGCGAACGTGTTCCATACGACAATCGCCAGCCAGAGTAATGCCCAGGCTCCTCCGGCAATCCAGCCCCATTTTGGCAGCCACTTCCCTATCAAGTGCCGCGTAACTGCTTCAAAACCCAGGCTCATCAGAAGCGCACAGGCAGACAGCCCTGTTACATAGTAGCGTACCGGGCCAACCGCCTGGGTGAGGTTCACCGGCGAGATATTGCTGTTGCGCAGCACCACCATGATCACTGTGATGGCAAGGTAGCCCAGCAACAGGCCCATCGCAGACAGGGCCATGCGATTCTTACACAGGATACTCCCGACCGCCGCAAGCGCAGCGCTTCCCAATGCAGCCAGTGTCACGCCAACGTAAAGGAGCAGCGCCTTCTCCCGTTGTATCGGGAACGCGCTCCGGTAATCTAGCTTCGTGTCATTGAATACCGCTCCAGCAAGTGATGCTGAAAACGCAAGCTGTGTATTATCGGTCAGCTGCTCTATTATGCCCTCGTAACGCCCAACGACGCTGCCATAGGCCGAAAGATTATACAGCCCCACCAGAAAAATCATTACAAGCAGCCCCAGCCCGATGATGCTCAGATTGCGCAGCGAATCCCAGCGTTTACGCTGTATCTGCGGCACCATCACAACCATGATCACGGCCACAGTAGCCAGTACGACGGCCCATCCGTTTGGTTTGGCAAGTATGGCAAGCAGGGCCGTGATTACCAGCCCGCCTACATCCTTCCACGTTAGGCGGAGAGTGCTTATCAGGCGTGCCGCAAAATACAGATTAATGCTGCTCAGCAGCAGCACGAGGGAATCAATGTTGATTGTGGTGCTCAATTCGTATGTGCGCGGCTCGAAAGCAATAAACGCGGCTCCTATGAGCGCCACAGTCTTGTGCTGCGGGAACAGCAGGGTTCCAGCGCCGTATGTGAGCAGCGCCGTGCTTGTGGCAAACAGCAGGTTCAGGAGCCGGAGCGCATAAGCTGCGATCTGTGTTCCCTGGGGTGGCCAGGGATCAAGGGGATAATGAATGCGCCTGTAAGCATCACAGACGATAGAGGGAGGCTGGGGTGGGGGGACTGGTTGCCCGTCATCAAACAGCAGCACTACCGGGTAACCAATCAGGTAGTAAAGAGGAGGTTGTGTCGCCTGGGCCAAATCAGCCGTAATGCGATCAGGATAATCACTTACAATTGGTAAGCGTCCGTCTGTCGTAATAAAGCGCATGACCCTGAAGAAATCATCTTCATGACCAATCCATAATCGCGTTGCAAATATCGTGTTCAGGCCTAGCACGAGCTTAATAGCAATCAGTACAAGCAAGGCTATACGATAGCGGTCGAAACCGGTCAGTCTGACTCTCATTTACCTGGACCCCAGCGTGATTTTGAGAATACAACATGTATCATGCATGTTGTTTTGCGGACAATCTGGTAATTGCCTGCTGCAAGTGGCTATTGCACTTCCCAGCGGCGTATGCCGGTTGCCTGCAAACCGAGATAAAACAGGAACAACAGATTGTAAATCAGGTATCGACGCCATAATCGCCGGGGCTCTAACATCAGGCGGAAAAGCCATTCCAGCGCTATGCGCTGCATCCATTCAGGTGCTGATGGCTTGCGCCCGGCATGGAAATCAAAAGCAGCGCCAACTCCTATCATCACCGGCGCATTGATGCTGTCATGATGTTCAGCAATCCAGATGTCCTGTTTGGGACTTCCCAGCCCCACCCATACAATATCCGGATTGGCACGGTTAATCCTGTCAGTGATTTCGCGCTTTTCCTCATCAGTCAGCGTCCGGTATGGCGGCGAATATGTTCCTGCAATTTGCAGGCCGGGATAGCGCCGCTTCATCTCTGTCTGGAGTTCCTCTGCCACACCATCATCACCACCATAAAAGTAGTGAGTGTAATGATGCTCGCGTGAAGCAGCGCTCAGCGCCAGCATCAGGTCACGCCCACAAACTCGCCCAACCTCCCTGTGTCCCTGCAATCTGCATACCAGCGCGATTGGCACGCCATCAGGAAGCACCAGTTCTGCCTGATTTATAATCTCCCTGAAATACTCATGTTGCCGGGCATAAGTCAGAGTAAAGGCCGGGCTGAGGACTACCGCGGTCTTCTGACGATCAGCAATGCATTTCAGCAACACACTGACAGTGGTGGACAGATTTATGGCTGTTACCCCTATACCCAAAATATTGGCGCGGGGTAGGGAATCGGTATGTTTTTTCATTGCATCACTTCTTGCGTAAACAAAGAGTATCAGTGCTGCGTGCGATTACTGAACTGCTCAAAATTGAAGCCAGCCTTAAAAGCGAAAGGCGTTGACAGCAGCAGTGATCGCATAGAAAGCGGGGCGTGGATGCTATCGGCGAATGCCCAGAGGCGCCTCATATTCGAACAAAACGTGGCCTTTTCTTGAGATATCCGAGGATAATCATGGCTGTTTTGAGCACGTCTGTAGTAATAGTCTCCGCGTCCGTATCTGATCTGTTGTTTTAGATACCCCCAGTATGTGTTTTTGTGGTGATGCCATACCCGTGCTGCCGGATAATATTCCTGGCGATAACCACTTCCTACCAGGCGATAGCCAAACTCTGTATCCTCTGCCGCAGCAAGGGGGAATGTCTCGTCAAATCCGCCCAGGGTATTAAAAACCGCCCTCCGGTATGCCGCATTGTTGCTTAAGAGCAGCAGGAGATTATCGTCTGTATCTCTCATCAGCACCTGTCGCACATAATCCATGTAGTGGCTCCAGGTTTCAGCGGGGATATTCCTGGGGTATGGATTCAGCGTCTGCCCGCCCAGAGCAGCACATGGAAGTTCAGAAAAGCCCACCTCAAATGCCTGAAGCCAGCCGCTTTCTACCAGACAATCATCATCCGTAAACGCAAGGAATTCCCCCCTGGCAATTTTCTCGCCCGCATTTCGCGCCCGCGCTGGCCCACCATGCTTTACGTTGAGCAGCGTAAGCGGCAGCTCTTCAAGCAAGGCCGGTGTAAGGGCAGCGAATGATCGTTCCCCGCCATCATTGACGACAATAAGCTCCCAGGCGTCGCCAGGATAATCCAGCCCGGTAAAGGACTGAAGGCAGGCAGCTAGACGCTGCGGACGATTGAGCGTGGGAATGATGACACTAAAGCGAATCATTGATATCCCAGACGCTGCATGGCTGGTCCTGTGATGTCCAGTATTGCGGCCTGCTGTTCCCTGGTAAGTTCGCTGCGATATTTGCCGATACTGGTGGGGCGAACAATCGTGTAATCAAATCCTTCTGGCGCTACGTCAAGGTACGTAGCCAGTTTCAACAGGACAGGCCGCGGCTCGGTTGCCAGATCCTCATAGCGGATGATGTGAATGTGGTCTGCATGCTTCTCCATTTGCTCAATGGCGGCAACCCACCGTGCCGCAATTTTCACCGGAGTATTCATATCTTGCGCAAAGGTTTCGTTTTTCCAGTCAGTGCTGACTCTGTTCAGGGTAGACTGGATAACATCCCTGCAATCCCGGTAAATGATCACCCGACGCAGGCCATCCATCCGGCAGAATGAGGCGAGATTCCGGACATAAGCAGGGAATTTATCGCCAACAACCTTCTGCTCCGGGAACATCTGGTGCAGCACTTCCCGCACAACTTCAAGATCAATCTGTTGGTCGCGATAGCGCGCCATGAGTTTCAGGTACTTCGCCAGGAAAAGGGCATTGCGTCCTTTCGTTGGAAGCTGCCAGGGGCGGCGTTTTTTCCCCAGGTAATCCCAGTCCCACCAGCTTTTTCTCAGCCGATCCACATACTGGCTGTAAGGTTGCCCCAGGCGTGAAAAGCTGCGGAACTCAAAAAGCAACTGGATATCAGGATGGGAATTACAGATTTTCCACAGCATCGTTGTGCCTGAGCGCGGCTGCCCTCCCACGATCAGCAACGAGGGCAGCGCATCATCCTTGATGTCCTTTGTGTGTGTCATAACACTGTCGCTAATCCAGATATCCCAGCCGTTCCAGAGTGGGGCCGGCAACTTCCATAAATTCGGCAAGCTGCTGCGTGGTCAACTCCTGGGTGTATTTGCCAACGCTGGCGTTTGTTATATCTGAATAATCAAAGCCACCGGGATCTATACCCAGGTATTCCGCCAGCCGGGCAAACTCAGCCTCCGGGTTATTGACCAGGGTTTCATACCGAATAACATAAACCCGGTCGCGGTAGGCTTCCATCCGTTCAATGGATTCCACCCAACGTATCGCGATGTCCTGTGGTGTCCTGAGGTTTTTCTCTGCCCAGGATTTGTCTTTCCAGTCTGTCCTCATCCGCTGCAGAACAGACTGAGCTATGTCGCGCCCATCGCGATAGATGATCACAATGCGCATATCAGCGTAATCAGCAAACTCGGACAGTTGATAGAGATAGCGTGGGTACTTATCACCGATGTAAGCGGCCTGGGGGAAAAGATTCTGCAATGCACGGTGAACAGCTGCCAGATCGATTTTGCGGTACCCCTGCAAAAGAAGCGGCCCCATGAAGCGCAAAGCGGCAGCGTGACGGGTGTACCCGCTTAATGCAGCCAGTTGCTTGTATGTCGCTCTCTTCTTTTTTTTGTTTAATCCCCTGTAGTATCCTGGGAAGCGCCTTCCCGTGTTCAGAAATATGCGTGATTCATAAGTCATCACGATCTCAGGGTGACCATTGCAGATTTTCTGCAACATGGATGTGCCTGAACGTGACATGCCGCCAATGATGAGTAAATTAGAACAGCTATTGGGTTTTTCATTCATCTTGTTCATCCGTTTAGTCAATTGCTGATGACAGAGTCCGGCAGCATTTCATCAGATTCCGACCCCATCTGCGACTGATGAAGGTGATAGAGCTGGGCATACTGCCCTCTCAACGCCAGCAGCTCTGCATGTGTTCCCTGTTCCACAATGGCGCCGTTCTCCAGCACAATGATGCGGTCCGCAATGCTGACCGTTGAGAATCGGTGTGAGATCAGGATAGTAGTTCGCCCCTTTGCCAACTGGCGAAATCGGGAAAATATCTCGTACTCTGCACGCGCATCCAGGCTCGCCGTGGGTTCGTCCAGGATGAGAATCGCCGCTTTGCGCGCCAGGCTGCGTGCGATGGCAATTCTCTGCCACTGACCGCCGGAAAGGTCATAAACGCCAAAGCGCCTGCCCAGCTGAGTTTGATATTTCTCAGGCATTTTCTCGATCATCTCATGAATGCCGACTTCTTGAGCGATTTCCCGGATTGCGGCGGGATCTTGTAACAGTTCTTCCCAGTTCCCATAGGCAACGTTTTCTTCAACTGTTGCTTCATAACGATTGAAGGACTGGAAGACAAAGGCTATCTGCCGCAACAAAAAATCCGGCGCCAGCCCCCGCAAATTTATGCCATCCACCGAAATCTCACCAGCATCAGGATCGTACATGCGCGCGATAAGGCTGGCGATGGTGGTCTTGCCAGCCCCGTTTTCGCCAACCAGGGCGACAACCTCACCTGGCTTGATCTCAAAAGAAACATCACGAAGAACCGTTTTGGAAGAACCCGGATAGGTAAATGACACTTTGTTGAAGCGTATCGCACCAGAGATGGAATCGAGCGTCTTTTTCGCCCCCGTATCCATGGATGATTTCAGCGCGAGGAAATCTATAAGGTCCCGGATATATAACGTTTGCTCCAACATCTTGGTGATTGATTGGCTGATTCCGACAATCATGCTCTGGAGCTGGCCTGCTGCCCGCGCATATATCGTCATATCACCAATCGTCAATGTGCCCTTGAATACGCGCCAGGCGATCCAGGCGGAGATTAGCAGTATGGCGATCGCAAAAACGATAGAGAAGATGATCCCCCCCACAATTTGCCGGGTATACAGTTTTCGATCGGTCTGGATAAATCCTTCCAATACCTCGCGGTAGCGCTGCATTAGAAGCGGGGCAAGATTGAGCAGCTTAACTTCCCGGATAGAATCATTGCCAATGAGTGTTGAAGAATAATAACGAGTCCACCGCCGCTTTGTGGTGCGGTTTCGTTCTTTCTCATACCTGGCGTTAGCCTGACTCCAATGGAAAACAATGTAAGGAATGGCTATGGGAACAATAATTAATGTAGCTATTGGATCAATAACCACGAGAATGGCAATTACAGAAATTACCGAGACAATCTGGGTAGCTGCATCAAAAAACTGGTTGATAAAACTTGAGACATTCTGAAACATGTTCTGCTGGGCCCGCTCCAGCAGGTCCTGAGACGCGGGATCTTCAAAGGCGGCGACATCCAGGTGGCTGGCATGTTCCAACACCTGTAACGTAATATCAATCTGTAACATCTCATTGATGCGCTGCGATACGTATTGTTTTAGCCCGGAGACAACTTCACGCGCAATCTCTACCCCTGCACCCAGTACCAGCCACGTCACAACCTGCCTGAAGTCGCCTGCTTCCGCAGTGACAAGTCCCACCAATTCATTAATGAATTGCCTGGCAAATAAGGCCTGCAGAGCCAGCAAACCAGATGGCACCAAGGTTAATACCAGCCTGGCACTCAGCCACCAGGGCGCCATCTGCCAGACAGTTCGGAGCGCCCACCGAATACCCGGCCAGAGCAGGGTGATTTTTTCACGAGTAGAGAGCGGGAGTGCCTGGGTGTTTACCATAAGTATGATCTACCGAATCCTGCGCAGCCTGTGCTGAACACGCTGAAATACATATTGCAGGCTGCTTCGGAAGAAACGATACCAGGGGGGAAGTGCATTAGGGTGAGCGCTGCTCTTAATCGCATGCCCCAGAAAGATGATAGCCTGAACCCACTGGCGGGAGAATGCGGCTTTGGAAGCATTAGTCAGGTACAGAGTTATGACTTCATAGTGATCCTGGGCCAGAATCAGCCCTGCATCCTGGAAATTCTGCCAGAGCTGCCGGATTTCAGCCGCCAACATTGTATGCTGATCCACGATCATCAGGGCCGCCAGCACTTTGACCACCTGCCGGGCAGGCAGGCGGTGAAGCGCTGAGAAGGCCCCCGAATCCGAAACGCCCCTGTCTGGCCGAGCATAGAATTTCATGACACTAATCCAGCCCGCCACTACAGTATCCAGAGGAATAGTCGCCGCCCAGGTTTGTTTATCAAAAACATCGGACAGAAGGGCATACAGGGGCTGGTACTGGATCACCTCGCTGTCACCGGCTTTGTGGACCTGGAGGAGAAAATCGGTTACGACCTGAAAAGCTTCTTTGTAGTTTAGGTTAACCGCCAGTTTCAGGTAATGCTTAACTTCATGTGTATGGCCTTCCCTGTACAGATTGGCACAGTTCCACAGAAGGGTGTAATACCAGATCTGGGGCGCGATTTTTGCGATAGGCGCGGGCACCTGAGGCTGTTCAAAGAACTTAGTCAGAACACGCACCATGTTTTCGGCCTGACCAACGCTGTTTTTAACCGTATTCAGTGCGTGCTGCCGGTAGTACACGGTGGGCCGCTTCAACCAGCGGGCCTCACAACCGGTCAGCATCATGTTTAATACCAAATCAACATCTTCGGCCTGGGTGAATGCGGGGTCAAAGCCTCCCGCTGCCTCCACAACCGCTTTACGAAGTAACATGGCCCCCGGCAGTACCGGCTTCCAGAACAACCAGGTTTCCAGGTCCAGCACCGGGGCTTCGTTCCAGGGGGTTACACATTCCAGAACGGCGCCTTGCTGGTCGGTCAGCCACCACCCGCTGTTGACGATGCCCACCTGAGGGTTAGCTACCAGCAAGGCCACCTGTGCGTTAAGCTTATCCGGAATGACAAAATCGTCTGAATCCAGAAACTGCACAAGCTCCCCTGTGGCTGCCTGCAGCCCGGCATTGCGCGCTGTGCAAACGCCCTGATTCTCTTGCCGAATAAAACGGACCCGATCCCCGTACTGCTCACAGATAGCGCGCGGGTTATCCGTTGAACCGTCATCAACAACAATGATCTCAACCGGGCGATAGATCTGAGCGAGGACACTATCCAGTGCTCTTTGCAGATAGTGCGCCTGGTTGTAGACCGGAATGATGACACTAACGAGTGGATTGTTTATCATGCCTGACCACCCAACTTGCGAGGCAATATGTTACTGTTCGCATTCCAGGTATGATCACGCTCATAACCCAGATCAATAAGCAGATCCCCCGCAGCTTGTTTGAACATCAGGGTGTCAACGAGGCTGAAAGAGTGCTTCCAATCTCCCACACGCCCGCCTCGCCGGAATTTTGTTTCGCCAGGCTTATAATTCCGGCTGAAATCGGTTGCCGTGAAGATTCCCTGCAGCACGCTCTCGTCATATGCGATCTGGCAGAAGTCAAACATGATCTGGTAAGCAGTCAATGGATCTTCATGGATTTGTTCGTATCGAATCTCCATATAATCATTCCCAAGGGACTGCGCTTCCTGCCTCGCTCTTTGAATCGCATACTTCCATGCACGGGCGGATGACCACATGGAACGGCCAAAGCTGTGCCGCCAGTCCTTGCTCCATGACCTGGCTGCCGCCCGAACCGAAACGGCCACATCACGCCCGTCACGAATTACACAGATGAATTTCGCTTCAGGGAATATTTCACGAATGAGGGGTATAGCAAACACATGGTTGGGGCTTTTTTCAACAAGGTACTGTGTCTCCGATTCGATAGCGTGCGCCATGATGTTGACAGCCAGCTCCCGACTGTACTGCAGCACTTTCTCACGCGACATAAAGTTGCCAAGCCCTGAGCGCTTCGCTGGCCAGTGCGCATCGGAAAACAGTGAGCCTACGCCGTTGTTGGGCGTAAAAAGCCAGGATTCGTAAATGCCGGCTACTTGGGGATGATTGCGCAGGATGTCGTAGACCCAGGTCGTACCAGACCGTGCGGCACCGATAATAAAAATGGGATCCTGCTTGAGTTGTGCAAATTGTGTCATGGTATTCTTCCCAGTATTCCAGGGACAGTGTTACCCCTTGCGTAGCTTCCGCGCACAGCATTCATGTGGCTTTGTTCATCCTTAGCCACTGAAGATCACGCCGTGTTCCTGCAGCAGGCTCTTGATCCGGGTTGCGGCGCTGGCTTCCTCAAAGTCGCTCTCTATGCGCAGATCGTACTTGAGATCGGTCGTCATCTCATCCCCCACCCAGATCGCCTCAATCCGGTCTGAATCCAGGACGGTCGTGAGCACCTTCAGGTCATCCTGCGTCAGCTCCACCGCCGTCATGATCACGATCAGCCCGGCATCCAGCAGGATGTGCGTCAGCTCTGCGATGCGCCGCAGATGCTCATGCCAGTCATTGGGGAATTCGCGTTTCTTCAGGTCGGCGCTGACGCCGTACATGATGCTGCCTACGCCCAGGTAGTACACCGTCCGCCCATCGCCAAAGAGCCGCGCTTCCAGCGCGCTGGCTACTCGCTTGCGCCCGGTGTGGCGTTTGCCCGTGATCAGGATCAGGGTGGGGCGCTGGCTGAAGCGCTCCACGCGCTGGGACTGCTGCACGGCGCTCCGAATCCAGCGCTGTTCGCGCTCGAATGTCCCCTCACGCAGCGCGGCTTCCTCATCCGGCACAACATCCAGCACGATCCCGCCGCCCCAGATTTCGTAGTTATCCACCAGGACGAAGCGTCCTGTATCCGGGCAGAGCGCAGGATCATCAAAAGCGATCGCGTGGTTGAAGGCAAAAGTTACTTCCGCCACGTCATGGTGCTCGATGATGTCCTTGTCCGTGTTTGCCAGCTCCGCCGCGTCAATAACCCTGTGAATCGTCTCAATCCGGGCGCGCACGCGGTTCGTTCCCAGCTTCAGGATGTACTCCTTGCGGGGCGTGAGGGGTTGCTTGCCCAGCCAGAACAGGCTGCCGCGCAGCTTGCGGCTGACGAACGGCCGGGGCTCACCTTCCTTGCAGGCCAGATCGCCGCGCTTCACGTAAATCTGCTCGCCCATCGTGAAGCTGGCCGCCTGCCCGCTGCTCACACGCTCCGGGGTGAGCGCGGCGAATGTCTCAAACTGTTTCACGGTAGAGCGCTTTCCGGAGGGGTAAAACACCACCGTGTCGCCGGCATCCAGCTTCCCACTCTGCACCGTCCCGGCGATGATCCGACGGTCGTCGCCCGTCATCGTGAACTTGTACACGTCCTGCACGGGCATGCGGAATGGCTTCTCGACCGGCTGGGGGGCCTTCTGGAAGCTGTCCAGCGCGGAAAGCACCGTAGGCCCGTCATACCAGGCCATACGCCCGTTAAGGGCTGCGATGTTGTCGCCTTCCCGTCCGCTGACGGGGATGTAACACAGCGGCTGCACCCCAATCTCCTCCAGGAATGCCGCGTATTCGGCCTGCACCGCTTCAAACACCGCCTGATCGTAGTCTACCAGGTCCATCTTGTTGATCACGACCACGATCTGCCGGATGCCCAGCATCCACAGCAGGTAACCGTGCCGCCGCGAGTTCTCCTGCACACCCTCTTTGGCGTCAATCACCAGGACGGCCGCCTCTGCCCGTGACGCGCCCGTAACCATGTTCTTGATAAACTCGATATGGCCCGGCGCGTCGATGATGATGTAATGCCGCCGGGGGGACTTGAAGAACACGCGGGCCGAGTCAATCGTGATGCTCTGGGCGCGCTCATCCTTCAGCGCATCGATCAGGAAGGCGTACTCAAACGGCTTGGCGTTACGCTCGCATTCATAGCGAATCTGCTCCAGCTTGCCCTCCGGCAGGGAGCCGGTATCGGCCAGCATGCGCCCGATCACCGTGCTTTTGCCGTGATCCACGTG
>JAFGNO010000032.1 GCA_016926985.1 Anaerolineae bacterium | reverse complement strand
GTGGCCGAGGATGATGGTCGTGTTATCCCGCACGATATCATTATCGAAAACGATCACGATACACAGAAAGAATCAACACGGCTTCAGTTTGTGGCAAAGAACCTGCCTGCTGTTGGCTATTCCACATTCTATATCCGACAGTCGGGTTCAAGCGTGGCCCCCAATAAAGACAGCTTTGAGGATGGCGGCACAACCATTGAGAACGAGTTCCTGAGCATCAATGTCGATCGCAATGAAGGAACGCTGACTCTTTTCGACAAACGGACAGGGAGATCGTTTTCAGAGTTGAACCGGTACATTGATGGGGGCGATGCAGGAGACCTGCGGGCTTACCGCGCGCCACAACGCGACACTATAATCGATATCCCAACAAACACCCCCCTGCAAGTCTTAAGAACATCGGGGCGAACAGGCCAGGCCCTCGAATTTCTCCAGATATATCGTGTGCCCCGTTCCCTGGCGCCGGACAGGTCCAGGCGACTGCCGCTGGCAGCGCAGTTTGTACCCATCTCAATCACAACAATGATCCGCGTAATCCGGAATATCCCCCGGGTAGACATAGAAGTACAGGTGTCTAACAACGCCCTGGATCACCGGCTGCGTGTCCATTTTCCAACCGGTATTAACACTGACGTCGCCTTCTATGACGGTCACTTCGAAGTGGTTCAGAGGCAGGTCCCCAAATTCACCGACCCTGTGTTTGACTCCCACGGCGAGCTTTCCAGTCAAACCCATCCACAGCGAGCGTTTGTCACCGTTTTAGGCAGCGATACAGGATTGACTATTGCCAACAGGGGGATACCCGAAGTAGAAATCCTCAGGAACAGCGCAGAAAAGATTGATATATCTCTGACCCTGTTACGCAGCACGGGGTGGCTGAGAAATGACAGCATGGCCAATACAGGCAGCGACCTGGAAACCCCCACTGCACAGTGCCTCGGTGAACACCAGTTCTCCTACTGCCTGATCCCGCATGGCATAGACCCAGTGCCCGCCTGGCACGAGGCATGGGCTTATCAAACGCCCCTTGAGGCGGCGATAACTGATTTCCACCGGGGCTCATTGCCACTGCAAGACAGCCTGGTTTCAGTAGATAATCCCTATTTTCAAATCAGTGCTGTCAAGCCATCACTTGATGGTCAAGGGATCATCGTCAGGGGATACAGCATCAGCGGGGAAGAAGAAACTGTCAACCTCCACACCAGTATTCCTAACCAGGGGGTTGAGATAGTCAACCTGGATGAAAGCCCAACCGGCTATGCCCCGGTCTACCAGGGAGCTGATCGCTATATGTTTGTCTCACGGCCTTATGAAATTGTTACGCTGAAATTTACTGTGCCGTAACCCCGCAATATCAGTAGCCACCCAAACCCAGATATTGCTCACCAGGTCCAGCCCAGATTACTGATGGCAGGTCATCATATGTTGCGCCCGGTGGCAGATATGGTTCAAAGTACTGCTCCCTGAGCACCAGCAGGGTACCATCCTGCTGCATATCCTGAAGGGTGAGGTTTATCAGCCGCAGAAAATCCGGATCGTTGATTGGTGTGGCAAATACCCGTTCCTGCACGCGATAACGGGCATCGTCAAACACTATCCGATCATCAGCTCGGCCCATCAGCGAGAGAATATACTCATTGCCGACAACAGCTACCACGCCCCTGGTCCTGAGAGCAAGGAAGGCATCCACCAGCGAGTCTGCAGACAATACAACCGGAAAGCGATTATTCAGATTGACCAAATCGGTAGAAACAGCCACCGGATCAACAACATAGATGGCCCGCCGCTCCAGGTCTGCAATACCAGCCACTGGCACATCCTGCAAATGGATAAGGCGAACACCTTCTGTGTAATAAGCCTGGCTGAAAGCTATTGTGCCATACTGTGAAAGCTCCGGCTGGATACCGGTCACCAGATCGACCTCACCTGAGATAAGAAGCGATGAAGCCGGCTCGTCACTGCCCGAGTATTCAACGACCGGCACATTCCAGCGGCGGGCCAGCTCGTTGATCACCGCACGATTGAACCCATCGTAGATAGCCCGACTGTCAAATTCGCTATAGGAGTCAACCTGTGCCAATCCCCCTACCCTGAGAGGCTCCCCAGACAAAAGCCGTTGGATAACTGTTGGATCAGCGAGAGCGCCGGTTGGGAAATTCTCCAAGCTGTATTGGGCGGTGCCCGTTCTCCGGGCAAAAAGCTCCGGTGTATTCCCGTATAATTCAGCACTGTACAGGGAGGCGGCCTCACCTGAGGATATCAAGGTGAACAGGCCCTGGTTCACCAGATCGCGGAGCCAGGCGTCTCCGCGTTTGACGGCAAACGCGTAGTATTCCGGATCAAGCACATCTATCAGCCGGACAGCGCTATACCTCGCCAGAACGGGTATCGCAGTTTCATAGCGGGCAATAACAGCACCCACTTCACCTGACATCAGATCAACCAGTGCCTGATCGATGGATAGAACCGGCTCGCACCGGGCATTTGCTGCATGCTGTGCTACCAACTCCTCGCAGGCCATGCTATTACCCGGCTCAACTACAGCTATCGTTGCACCGTCGAGCAGCGCAGCAAGGTTGTCTCCCACATCATCCTTAACAAGCAGGGCAAACCCACTCATAAAGACCGGTTCCGTATATTCTACATAGCGAGCCTGGTCGCGCCGTTGAGAGACTGCACCAACGAGAATATCTACCTCGCCAATCAGCAGCGACTCCAGCCGAGTCTGCCGGGTCACATGCATATACTGTAGTTCTACATCCCACCCACCAGCAATCGCAGCAAGCAGCGCGACCTCATACCCCCCCACCTGGCCCGACGGCAACATGTAGCTTAATGGTGTGGCATTGAATAAGACCCCCACCCGTAAAATTCTGCTTTCCCGGATCGTTTCGACAGATGAACCTGTCCAATCTGGCACAGCTAAGGAGTGAGCAGGAAGAACCTGCAGGGAGGGTGTGCGGGTCGGCGTGGGATTTGGATTGACAATCTCAGTTGCAGTGGGGAGTGTCACAGTCTCAATGTCCTCAGTGGCATCGCAGGCGGAGAGGCCAATCAGCAAAAACGCAGCGATGGCAAGGCCGCCCTTAAGTGATGCAGCAAGACTGAACTTATTCAGCCCACTCAAGTTCATAATCTCCAATGAGAACCGTGTCACCCACCCGTATCCCAGCAGCGATCAGTGCATCAGTGATGCCCAGCGCCGCCAGGATACGCTGGAATCGAAGCACTGCTTCATCGTACTGCCAGTATGTCACAGCCGCCGCGCGCTCAATCCGTTTTCCGGTCACCCGAAACACATCTCCCTCACGAGTCACCTGGAAGAGATCTTCGTCCTCTTTGGGACGGAAGACCGGGATAGTGGGTTCCTGCTCAGGCTCAGGCAAGCTGTCATAGGACTCTAACGCAAGATTAAGCAAATCCTGGATACCCTGATGAGTCGCGCCTGAAATCGCGACAACTGGCAGCCCATGCCCGGATATTTCCTCCTTGATTTCAGGCCAAAGCTCCTGCGCCTGTGGTAGGTCTATCTTGTTTAATGCGACTATCTGAGGCCGCTTGCCCAGCGATTCGTCATAGAGGGCCAACTCCGTTGAAATCTGGACAAAATCACCCATCGGGTTGCTGCTTGCCCCATCCAGCAGATGGATCAACAACCGCGTGCGCTGAATATGTTTCAAAAAGCTGTGTCCAAGTCCTACTCCGGCGTGAGCCCCCTCCACCAGGCCGGGGATATCAGCAAACACCAGTTCACGATCACCAACAATGGCCACGCCCAGATTGGGTTCCAGGGTCGTAAAGGGATAAGGCGCAATTTTCGGACGGGCAGCGCTGATCACGGACAGTAAAGTTGATTTCCCGGCGTTGGGTACGCCAACAATGCCGACATCTGCAATCAGCTTCAGTTCAATAAGGAGCCACCGTTCCTGGCCAAGCTCTCCCTTTTCTGCCATCCGGGGGGCCTGATTGGTGGATGTTTTGAATCGTGAATTCCCCCTCCCGCCACGCCCCCCCTGCGCAGCCAGAAAGTGCTGGCCCGGTTTAACCAGGTCAGCCAGCACCTGACCGGTATCTATATCCCTGACAATTGACCCTGGGGGCAGATAGACAGTATGGTCGCTTCCCGATGCGCCGGTTTTGTTATTGCTGCTGCCATGTTTGCCGCTTTCAGCCTTAAAATGAACCCGCTTCTGGAAGGCTGCCAGCGTACTCAGGCGTGGATCAACAACAAAAAGAACATCGCCACCTTTGCCACCGTCGCCTCCTGAAGGGCCACCCAGCGGGACATATTTCTCACGGCGGAAGGCAACCGCGCCAGCGCCGCCATCACCGCCTTTAACATAGATTTTTACCTCATCTAACATGCAGTTAGATTACCCTGAGGCATGCTGTAAAGCAAAGAATTGCGTCACAGAAGAATTGCTATTTTTCTCGATGAAGCACCTGGTCAACGATTTTCCGAAGTTCGTCCATATACGGCTGTCGGGGCAATTTGTCCAGTGAGGCGTGCGCCTGCAATACGGCTATCCTGGCCATATTCTGTCCCTCCGCCACCGCTCCGGTTTCAATCATACGGCGTTTGACATCGCCGAAAGGATCTATCTGCTGCTCAGAAGCCAGAAGTACAGCAGAGTTATCGTGGACACCACCATTGTCAGAAGCAACGGAGACCGCAGCGGCAACACCTTTCCCCTGAATCATATCCACGCCGGACTGCTTGCCCATCAGCCGAGTATCTCCAACAAGATCGAGCAAATCGTCAACAATCTGGAAGGCCAATCCTACATAGAATCCATATTCGCCGTAGGTATCGACCACCGTTTTTTCCGCGTCTGCCAGTTGAGCACCCAACATGGCAGACGCCCTGAACAGCGAAGCAGTTTTTTTGGCGACAATCATCTGATATATCTCACGATTCAATGAATTGTCTTTGGCTGCAGATGCCTGCAGAGTCTCGCCTTCGACCAGCGCAACTGTCGCCTCAGCAAATGTGATATTCAGATCGCCATAAGGCGCCATAAGTTCATATACTTTCGTAAACAAAAAATCCCCGGTGAGTAATGCAAAGGTGCGTCCCCATTTTTCATTAATGGTCACCCTGCCCCTGCGCATTGTGCCATGATCGTTGATATCGTCATGAACAAGCGTGGCGGTATGAACAAGCTCAATTGCTGCAGATACCGGCACAGCGATCTCGAGGTCAGTCCCTCCATTTGCCAGATAGGTTAGCAGAAGGATCCGGGGACGAACCCGCTTTCCTCCTGCGCTGATAATGTGCCTGCTCGCCCTCTCAAGGACCGCGACATCACTGGCAACCACCGACTCCATACGCCTGTTAACGGCATCCAACGCCTGTTCCAAGTTCATCATTTATCTCCTAAAAAACCTGCCAGCTTCTTGGTCTCCTATTCAGACCGACTACCCCGGTCAACGGTCGCCACAATATCATCAATTCGAGGCGGACTACTCTGAGCCAGCAGCATTTCAAGCGCTGTTTGCGCAAACCTGAAAAAGCCCTGCAGTTCATTTACCCGGTCAAGATAATAGGCAGCCAGTTCGCGGTCTCCATTGTCCAATCCAGGAGCAGCTTCCTCAAGAGACCTGACATTTGCGCCAAGAACCTCCAGTGCAACACCTACTTCGCGCCTTTCGCGGCTCTCAATGACTGTTTTTATAACCTGCCATAGATCGCCCTCGGCTTCGTAAAACTTTCGGCGATCCCCTTTTACCCAGGCAACGCGCACCATCCCCCACCGCTCCAGTGCGCGCATATTCATACTGACACTGGCTTTGGATTTCCCAACAATCTCCTCAAGCTCATCCAGCGACAGCGGCTCCGGACTCATCAGCAAAGCCCCGTACAGATGTCCCATCACAGGGCTGAAGCCAAAGAAGTCGGTGAGCTGGCCCAAGCCCATAATCATACTGTCTCTTACTGCCTGGAGTGTTTCATCCATATTCATTCTTTCCAAACGAATTAAAAGATATTAAACAAATCATATCCAACGCCCCACTCAAAGTCAATCCGTCAACCGGTGGAATGTACGATCGGTGGATTAGCAGGGCTTTATCGTTCTCCAATTGGGGTAGTGATAAGCGCCAGAGCCTTATCTGGCTGAGTGTCGTCATTGATAACCTCGCTTTCTGGTTGTTTGTTGACACTACCAGTGCGAGGTCATCTCATTTCCCGAGAATGATAAAGCCCTGGTGGATTAGTGGTACGTTTTCCACTCAGTTTGTGTTGTGGTAAGATATCGACCACAGTACAGAGATCATGCCTGTTTTGGAGGCTCCAGATGGACAGATCCCCAGTTCCCGACATTGTTATTGGCAGGCTGCCAATTTACCTTCGTGCATTGAAGCGCCTGTTATCAGAAGGCATCGAGGTCACCTCGTCACGGGAATTGGGCCGCTGGCTGGGAATTAGTTCTGCTCAAATCCGTAAAGACCTCTCGCATTTTGGTGAATTCGGAAAACAAGGGACGGGATATCATATCGGCAAGCTGTGCGGCGAACTGGAACAAATCCTTAACGTCAACCGCGAATGGCCTGTCGCACTGGTAGGCGTGGGAGACCTGGGCCGAGCGCTCGCTCACTATGGGGGATTCTCACACCGTGGATTTCGCATTGCCCAACTATTTGACAATGACCCGGCCAAGATCGGTCAAAAGATCAACGAGCTGGAAATTATGCCGGTAAACAAAATGGGCAACTCAATCGAAGAAGCCAGGATCAGGGTGGCGATGATTGCTACACCAGCGGATGCTGCCCAAGAAGTTGCTGATGCGCTAGTCAAAGCCGGCATCAGGGCGATCCTAAACTATGCTCCCATTGCCCTGATCGTACCCGGCGATATCCGCGTGCAGTACATCGATCCCGTCATCCATCTTCAACGTATGACCTACTACCTAGAAAAATAACAAACCGGGGTGACATTTACGTGCGCCCCGGTAAGAGTTCGCGCCCATTCGGTTTACATATCAGGTGTTGAGCGCTGCAGCGTATCCACCCGCTCCAGGCCACGCGAAGCACCTAAAGCCGAAGCGCCAACCGGGTCATCACTGAGAAACGCCGGTATACTTGTTTCTCTGGTAAGGAATGCATCAATACCCCGGAGCAAAGCCGTTCCACCGGTCAGCACCATCCCGCGATCAATGATATCCGAAGCCAGTTCAGGCGGTGTACGCTCAAGAACCTTTTTCACCACGTCGGCGATCATATCAAGGGGTTCTTTCAGCGCCTCAACAATCTCTTTAGTGGACAGAGTCAGCATCTTCGGGAGCCCATCCACCTGGTCCCGCCCCTGAATATCCATGCGCAGTTCTTCGCCAATATCAAGGGCAGCCCCGATATTGATTTTGGCCAGTTCCGCAGTCATCGGTCCAATGATCAGGTTATATTTTTTCCTGACATAGTTC
>JAFGNO010000215.1 GCA_016926985.1 Anaerolineae bacterium | reverse complement strand
GGGGTTTCAACAATAATCGCCGCATCCACCAGCACCAGGCCATCCACACGCCCCGGGTGCTGCAGTGTTATCGATGCTGCCAGCGCGCCGCCAGCAGAGTTGCCGACAAGAAATGTCCTGTCAATCCCAATCGAATCCATCAGGTTTATGACCAGTTCAACCTGTGCATCGCTGCTATATGGTGAATCCTGACCCCGATATTCAAAAGGTAGCACCCGCTCAGTCAGGCCATAGGGCATCCAGTCCAGGGCAATCACCATACCCCGGGCAGACAGGGCCTCAGCGATCTCATTCCAGGTGTAAGTGCTGCTGGCAAATCCATGCAGCAACATGAAAACCGGCTCCCCACTACCCCAAACACGGTAGTGAACATCCACCTCCACGCCGCGCACAGAGACTGGCAGAAACCGGCTGTCCGGGTAAGCCAATTCGTATGCCGGAACTGTATCCAGAGCCTTAACCGGCACCACGAGAGGCCCGACAAACACCAGCGCAACAATACCTGCGCCGGCAATTAATGCAATGCGTATTCCCTTCTTCAATGATCATCTCCTGTTCATTACACAAGCCGATCAATCCGCGATAGGTCTTCCCCAGGCCCGATCGAAAGGTCATGCCGGAACACAATCCGACCCATATTCGTCTTATTGACATAAACATAGCCTATAATATAAGCAGCTATCAAGAGTAAAAGGAGAATTCCATGGTCGTACGAAACCTGCGGCTTGGCATATTTCTATCTGTGCTGATTGCGCTCCTGGCTGCCTGCGCGCCGATGGAGACCATTACCATCACACCGGGTACGCTGAACCCGCCCAACACACAGCAGCCCATCCCATCAGCGGAGCCATCCACAGCCGCCCCAACGGAAGCCCCTTCACCTGTCCCTTCCGGGGATCTACCAACCTATGAGGTTGCCTCAGCCAATCTCCAGCGAGACCGGAATCCTGACGTTCCCAATGAAGACCTAGAAACGCTTGTAGCGGGTAATACCGCCTTCAATTTCGCCCTGTATGACAGGCTCAACGATACGGCTGACAACCTGATCTATTCGCCCTACAGCATTTCGCTGGCGCTGGCAATGGTCCATGCCGGGGCGGGCGGTGCCACCGAGCAGCAGATTGCCGAGGCAATGCAGTTTTTACTGCCACAGGATTTGCTGCACCCGGCTTTTAACGCCCTCGCCCTGCTGCTGGAACCAGAGGAGCTGCCGGACAATTATCCGGGCGAACCCTTCCAATTGAGCATTGTAAACGCTGTCTGGGGCCAGAGCGGCTATCCATTCCGTGATGCATTCCTCGATACGCTGGCACTCAACTATGGGGCTGGGCTGCATATGCTTGACTTTCTCGCTGAACCAGATCCCTCCCGACAGGTGATCAACCGCTGGGTAGAAGAGCAAACCGAAGACCGGATCAGAGACCTGCTCCCGCCGGGCAGTGTTACCTCCGATACCCGCATGGTGCTTACCAATGCCATCTACTTCTACGGGGCCTGGCTGCATCCATTTGATGAAGCCAATACCAGCGAGGGCGAGTTTTTCCTGCTTGACGGCACAACCACAACCGCCTCCATGATGCAGCAGACCGAGCAGCTGGGTTATTTACGGGGCGTGAACTTCCAGGTGGTTGTGTTGCCCTATATCGGGGGGGATATCGCCATGGCTGTTATCATGCCGGACGAAGGCCAGTTTGCGGACTTTGAAAGCAACCTGAACTCAGATGTCTTCAGGGAAATTGCAGCCGATTCCGATTTCCGTGAAATCAGGCTCTCCCTGCCGAAATTTGAGTACACATCAGAGTATTCGCTTGTGCCTGCCATGCAGGAACTGGGCATGATCGATCCATTTGACCCGAGTCGAGCCGATTTCTCCGGCATCGCAGATACGCCGGACAGCCTTTTCATCTCCGGGATCGTTCACAAGGCTTTTGTGAAAGTGGATGAAAGCGGCACCGAAGCAGCCGCCGCCACCGGGGTTGTTGTTGGCATCACGTCCGCCCCCGCCGAACCACTGGTTGTCCGAATCGATCATCCCTTCTTCTTTGTTATTTTTGATCGGGATACCGGGACAATCCTGTTTATGGGCCGCGTGCTGGATCCATCCTGATATTTTCGCCGGCTCTCACACGGGGGCCGGCGAATTTTCACCTATTGACTCATACCTGTAGATACCCGGCTGAGAGCTGTTTCTGTCGCTTAGCTGGTCATCAATGCACGCAAATGTGCATAAGTCCCCAGCCGATCCGTTGATCAGACACAGTTGGTGTGCGCCTCGTTGACTGGCTGTCCTGACTTAGCTATACTTAAAGTAGAAATTTGGACAAGAAATGTATGGTTTGAAGGCGGGATGGGTATTATCAGACAGGATGCTGCCAGTCCAGGTTACAGGACGCAGCGTTCAGAAGGAACGTAAGGTGAACTCGTTAGGTATGCATACTAATAATGGTGATGAGGATGTGCAGGATTTCGGCCAGATGCTGGACAGCTACTACAGCTTTGATGAGCCCAAGCGAGGCGACATCCGCGAGGCAGTAATTCTGCAGATAGACGAAAACGAAATTGTCGTTGACCTGGGGGGCAAGCGAGATGGGATCGTGCCTTCTCAAGACCTTGAACGGCTCACTCCATCCGTGTTGGATAGCCTGCAGGTTGGAGATGTTGTTCCAGTCTATATCCTCAATCCCAGTGACAACAGTGGTAACCTTTTGGTCTCAATTAACCTGGGATTGCAGGGAAGTGACTGGACCCGTGCTCAGCGCCTGCTGGAGAATGACGAAACTGTCGACGCGGTTGTCACAGGATACAATCGTGGTGGTCTGCTGGTCAAATTTGGCCAGATTGAGGGGTTTGTCCCGGTCTCTCATGTGCTGGATATCCCGCAGGGCCTCCCCTCTGATACGCGGGGAGATGCAATGGCATCCCTGGTCAGCAGCACCTTGGTGCTGAAGGTCATCGAGGTCAACCAGCAGCGCAGACGGCTGATCTTCTCACAGCGCGAAGCCCAGCGTGAATGGCGGGCAGTTCAGAAAGAAAAGCTGCTCAATGAACTGGCGGTAGGCGATATCATCCCCGGTCGGGTGACCGGCGTCCGCGACTTCGGCGTATTTGTGGACATAGGTGGCGCCGATGGGTTGATCCACGTTTCTGAGCTTGCCTGGCATCGTATCCCTCACCCCAATGATATTCTAAGCATAGGCGATGAGATCAACGTCTATGTCCTTGATCTGGATCACAAAAAACAACGCATTGCGCTGAGCCTGTGCCGGGCAATGTCCGATCCATGGGAAACCGTACAGGAAACCTATTCTATCGGGCAGATTGTGCAGGGAACGGTCAACAATGTTGTCGATTTTGGGGCCTTTGTGGTGCTGGATGATGGGATCGAAGGGCTTCTCCATGTGACCGAGATGGCTGACGGATCGCTGACAGAGCCCTTTTCATACATCCAGCGCGGCGACCGAATATCCCTGCAAATTGTCCGTATTGAAGTAGATGAAAAGCGGATCGGTTTTACCCAGAAAGGTCTGCAGATCGACACCCCTACGGATGATCTTTCTGCCATTAACGGGCCGGATGATGTGGATAACCGCCCGCTGCCAGACCCAGCTGAGGACAGCCCTGAAGGCGAGTAATAACTTGCGCGCAGATTCAGAGGGGATGTCTGTTTAACAACTGCTTCAATCGATTCTTATCACTG
>JAFGNO010000214.1 GCA_016926985.1 Anaerolineae bacterium | reverse complement strand
CCGTTTGCCCTCTTTGGCAGCATTGACCTGCAACAATGTGCGAATGGCATTGGCAACACGGCCACCTCGCCCTATGACTCGTCCCATGTCTTCCTGAGCCACATTGAGTTCCAAGATGACCGAGGCGGCCCCCTCAATCTCTGTTACCTGGACCTGTGAGGGATCATCAACCAGGGACTTTGCAATGTATTCAACCAGTTCCTTCATAGGGCGGCTCCTCCAGATAGAGGCAGGTGTACACAGAGGCAGGTGTACACAGAGGCAGGTGTACACAGAAGCAGGTGTATGCAGAATAGCTATATGCGTCAGTCGTCGTTGTCTTCTTCTTCCGCCTCAGCGGGTTCGTCTTCAGGCTCATCATCCTCATCTGCCTGGATCGCCACCTCAGCTTCAGGTTCGTCAGCTGCCGCCTCTATTTCTTCCACTTCATCTTCATCTGGGACGGGCTCCGGTTCCGGATGAGGTTCTTCAACCTTGGCTGCCGGTTTTTTCTTAGGAGCGGCGCCCAGGTCGTCGCGGCGTGTGCGAGGATCAACCTCTCCGCTTGCTTCTGCAGCAGCCTCGACTTCTGCCAGAAGAATATCCAGACTTTCCCCAGCCCGGAGCCGCTCAAAGCGATCCATGGTGCCGAGCTTGACAAAAATCCGCTTTACGGCATTGCTGGGTTGGGCGCCCTTATCCAACCAGTACAGCGCGCGAGCCTCGTCAACTTCCATCATTGCTGGCTCAGTACGTGGGTTATAAAACCCGATCTTCTCGATAAACCGACCGTCACGTGGGCTCCTGCTATCTGTTACAACGATCCGGTAACTGGGTTGATTTTTAGCCCCAACACGACGCAATCTAATACGAACCATTCTATTCCGTATCTCCTTTACAATGGCTGCGGCAGCTTTTCTGCCGTCAATTAAACAATCCTCTGAGATTTGCTGGCAGCTTCTGCTGGGACAGCTTTTTCATCATACGCTGGGCAGCCTGAAACTGCTTGATAAGCTGGTTGACGTCCTGGACCTGAGTCCCACTGCCCAGGGCAATCCGTTTGCGCCGGCTGGCGTTCAACACGCGCGGGCGCACCCGTTCCTCCGCCGTCATGGAGTTAATTATAGCCTCGAATACTTTGAGTTGTCGATCCAGTTCCTCAGGATCGACCTGGTTGGCAATCTGCCCCAGGCCCAGCATCTCCATGATCTGGGTGAGTGGGCCCAGCTTTTTCACCTGCTTCATCTGCTTGCGGAAGTCTTCCAGCGTAAAGCTGGCCGTCCGCAGCCGTTCCTGCATCTCCAGGGCTTCCTGTTCCTCGATATCCAGCGTTTCCGCTTTTTCTATCAGGGTCAGGATATCGCCCATGCCAAGGATCCGGTTGGCCAACCGATCGGGATGAAAGACTTCCAGGCCATCCGCCTTTTCACTGGTTCCCAGAAATTTGATGGGGACACCGGTAACCTCGCGCATTGAGATGGCTGCTCCCCCTCGCGAGTCACCGTCCACTTTGGTCAGGATCAGCCCGGTAATTCCTACGCGGTCATTGAACCCCTGGGCAATATTGACTGCTTCCTGCCCGGTCATTGCGTCGGCTACCAGCAGCGTTTCTCCCGGGTTCACACGGTCCCGGATAGACACCAGTTCGTCCATCATATCCATATCAATCTGCAGCCGGCCTGCTGTATCAACAATCACCACGCTGGCATTCTGACGGGCCGCTTCCTGCACGCCATTATAGGCGATGTAAGGGGGACGGCTGTCGACGCCTTCCTGGTAGACCGGTATATCCAACTGCTTCCCAAGGGCAATCAATTGATCAACAGCTGCCGGACGGTAGGTATCTGCCGCAACCATCCAGGGAATTTGCCCCTGCCTGCGCAAATACAGGGCCAGCTTGGCTGCGGTAGTCGTTTTCCCCGACCCCTGCAGACCAACCAGCATGATGATATGGGGAGTGTTACCCCTGAGATCCAGGCGTCCCGGCTGGCCAAGTGTCTGGATCAACTCCTGATGGACGATCTTGACAACCTGCTGACCGGGTGTAAGGCTTCGGGCAACTTCCTCGCCAACCGCGCGCTCGCGGATCCGATTGACCAGCGATTTTACAACCGCGTAATGGACATCTGCCTCAAGCAGGGCAAGGCGAATCTCTCGCATTGCCGCATCGACATCTGCTTCGCTGAGTTTCCCCCGCTTGCGGAGGTTGGTAAATATCCCGTCTAGCTTGCTGCTGAGGCCTTCAAAAACAGGCATCCTACAGGGCACCTTTTAATGTTGATGTATTGTCTCTTCTGGCTGATATCAGAAAGCCAACAAGTGAGCTATTGTATTCTATCATCCAGCTACCGTCAAAAACCGTGGGTATGTCCTTGTGCTCTGAGCCAGCCAATGCCAGCAAGGTTGCCCGGAAGGAACGGGTCGTTTACACTTGTCTCCAAGAATACATGCGATGCATGTTGGAGTTCACGCATGACAACCAGCAAGTCACCCGAACACGAAGAGGACCCGTTCGCAGAGTTAGCGCGCCGGGACAGAGCCAAGAACCAGCAGGAAGCCCAACCCGCACAGGACGGCCCGGATTCTGAGCCGGATGACGGGGTAATTGTGCGTGTTTACTTTCCTCACGCTGGAGAACCAACTAAGGAACACGCCCCAACAGAACCACTGCCTGCGGCTGAACCCCAACCTATTGAACCCATAAAAGTGGAAGAGGAGATCAGCCCGCTTGAGCCATTTATCCTGCCGCCGGAGCTCCCTCAGTTGGCCAGGGTCCAGCCGGAAGATGCAGCCAGACCGGGAATGAATCACAAGGCTGACCCTGGTGTGCGGCCTACTGGCGAATTCAAAATGCCACGCAGCCAGAGGCAAAAACGCAGGGTCCCACCGGTTCTCCTGTTTTTGCTTTCGACCATTGCCACACTGCTGGTACTGGGCAGTGCAGCATTTATTTGGGCTTTTCTGACCGGTAACCTGCCCTCTCAGATTGAAGACCTGCTGGCGTTGAATGGCAACGATGAAACAGGACCAACTCTCACACCAACGTTATACATCACTGCGACTTCCTCAGCCGGGATTGTGATTGAGCCGACCGCACAGCCAACAGAGACACGGGTGGTCCCAACCCTCACGCCCACGTCTGCTGTGCCCACTGCCACTCCAACGGATGGCATATTTTTCAATGCAGAAGGTGTGGTTCTTCGGGGTGTCCAGATGGTCGAAATTCCCGGAGGCTCTTTCCTGATGGGCTCACCAGAGGAGGGCGAAGAGCACGAGATCGCGCTTGAGCCATACTATATTGATAAATATGAGATTACGAATGGACAGTGGGCACGCTGCGTAGAATCCGGGTTATGCAGTGAGCCTGAAGAGCTGACCGATTACCTGGGTAACCTGTATTACGGCACCGAGGAATACAGCGACTTCCCGGTCATCAATATCAGCTGGTACGATGCCGAAGATTACTGTCTCTGGCGCGGCGCACGCCTCCCCACTGAAGCCGAATGGGAAAAGGCCGCACGCTGGAACCCGTCTGATGGTCAGACAACCACTTATCCCTGGGGCGACGACTGGGATCCAACCCGACTGAACTTCTGCGATAAAAGCTGTGCGTTGGGAGGCGAGACGGACCTTTCTGATGGTTGGCCGCAGACCTCCCCGGTGGGAAGCTTCCCGGAGGGGGCAAGCCCCACCGGTGTGATGGATATGGCTGGGAATGTTGCAGAATGGGTGGCGGACTGGTATAGCCCAACCTACTATCAGGTCTCACCCACAAGCAGCCCGACAGGCCCAGCGACTGGCTCAGAGCGCGTGGGCCGGGGAGGGGCCTGGGGGATTTCAAACCCGGTCTGGCTGACTGCCACATTTCGCTCTAAATTCGCCCCGGATCTTTTTGGCCCTGGGCTGGGCGCCCGCTGCGCCATATCAGCCGGCGATGTCAGACCTTAATCGGGCTCATGTCACGAAAACAGAAACCACAAAAAACACTGGCCATGCGCGTTCTGGATGCTCAAGACATCCCCTATGAGGTTGTTGCCTTTCCCGACTCAATTCACGATGCCCTGGGAGTAGCTGAATTTACTGGCCTGCCCGCCGAAGAAGTATATAAAACACTGGTGGTGCAGAACAGCGCAGCGGGCGCTAAACCCCTGCTGGTTATGGTAAGTGCCGACCACGACCTGGACCTGAAGATACTTGCCAGCGCAGCAGGCGCCAAAAAGGTGCAGATGGCCCGCCAGCGTGACGCCGAGCAGCTTACCGGGCTTAAGGTAGGAGGGATATCTGCCCTCGCACTGTTAAATCGCGGTTTTGATATCTACATCGATGCACAAGCAAAAGACCTCAACTCGATTGTGATCAGCGCAGGTAAGCGTGGATTGAACCTGCGCCTTGCGGCTGCCGATTTGATCAGGGTTACCGGGGCAAAAGTAATTGAGGCCAGTTGAAAGCGGTGGTTGACTATGGTGATCAGTAAAAATATCGAACTGAATACTCGCGGGCATGCCGACAAACACGACATCACCGGACGAGTGGCAGCGCACATCAGCGAAAGCGGTCTGCGTAACGGCATTGCGACCATATTCTGCCCAAGTTCGACCAGCGCCGTCACCACAATTGAGTATGAGGATGGTGCATTGGCAGACCTGGAACGGCTGTTTGATGAGATCATCGATCCATCCCGCAACTATCAACACAATTTGCGCTGGCATGATGGGAATGGCCACAGCCACGTACGGGCTGCCCTGCTTGGTCCCAGCCTGACGGTGCCCTTTGTAGATGGACGGCTGACACTGGGGACCTGGCAGCAAATCCTCTATATCGATTTTGACGTGCGCCCGCGCCGGCGCTCGCTGGTTATCCAGATTATCGGGGAATAACGGCCCCTGCGAAGCCTCGTGACTGCCAGGTCGCGTAAAGGATGATGCTACCGGCAGTCGCAGCGTTGAGGCTGTCCACTTTGCCCTGCATGGGCAGCCGGACAATGAAATCACATTTTTCCCGGACCAGTCGGCGCAATCCTTCTCCCTCACTGCCCACAACTAAGGCCAGTGCCCCATCCAGCCTGGCCTGATCATACCGGGTGGCAGCAGCATCCATATCCAGCCCGGCTACCCAGATATCATGTGATTTCAACTCCTCAATGGCCCGTGAGAGATTGGTAACCTGTACCACATTCATATGCTCAACCGCACCAGAAGAAGCATTTACCACTGCCGGGGTGACCCCGGGGGCGCGTCGTTCCTGGATGATAATTCCGTGCACGCCTACCGCTTCCGCGGCCCGGATCAGAGTCCCAACATTTTGAATATCCTGAATGAGGTCAAGCAGTAGAAAAAAAGAGGGTTGGCCAGATAGTCTGGCTGCGTTAAGACAATCATCGATTGAAGCATAGTGATAGGCACCGGTTTCAAGAACCACTCCCTGGTGACCGGTGTGCTGAATCAGATCGTTGAGTCTGCCCCTGGGCACTGTCTCGACCAGTGTGCCCCGGTCAGCGGCAAGTTGGGTGATGGCGGTCAGTACCTCAGCGGGGTCAGTGCCCTGAGCAATCAGCAGGCGGTGAACAGTGCGCCGCCCGGCACGGATGGTCTCGTATACCGGGCGGCGTCCATAAATGTACTCACTGGGCATGATATTTTCGAAGCCCGCTCAACTGCTCATTGCAGCTTATAAATGGTGCCATCCGGGCGATCCTCAAGTATGACACCTAAATCGACCAGCCTGTCGCGAATCAAATCTGACTGCGCCCAGTTTCTGTTTGCCCTGGCTTCTGCCCTCAACTCGATGAGAAGGCTGATCAGGCCATCCTGTCGCCCCATGTCCAGATCAGCGTCGGTCAATTTATCAGGGACGATCCCCAGAACCGTGCCGCCCAGATTGCCATACACATCTTCGATAGCATCCAGGACCGCCCTTCCTACTTCCTGGTCGCTGTTTAAGAGTGTGTTGACCTCGCGGGTCAGGTTCTGCAGGGCAGCCAGCGCCTGCGGCGTGTTGAAATCATCGTTCATCGCTTTCAGGAACTCCGACCGGGTCTGGCTGAGAACAGCTTCAAAACCACTGCCTGCATCACCAGGCGGGGCCGTACGCCGGGCATGCCTGACCAGCTGCACAGCACCCATGAGCCGCTCCCATCCCTTTTGAGCGGAAGAAAGAGCCGCGTCGCTGTAATCCACCGGGTTGGAATAGTGGCTGGACAGCACAAACATCCGGATCGCCTCGGGCCGGTATTGTTTCAGAGCATCCTGTATGGTAACAAAATTTCCCAGCGACTTGCTCATCTTGACACCATCAACGGTGAGTGAGCCGGTGAGCAGCCAGTAGTTGGCAAAAGGTTTGCCAGTGACGGCTTCCGCCTGGGCGATCTCGCATTCATTGTGGGGAAATCGGTTCTCCAGCCCTCCACCATGAATATCAAATGTCTCTCCGAGATATTTCATCGACATAGCCGAGCATTCGATGTGCCACCCCGGAAATCCCGCCCCCCAGGGGCTGTCCCATTTCATCAGGTGTTCAGGCTCAGCATGCCGCCACAGTGCAAAATCTGCCGGGCTGCGTTTTCCTTCTGCCATTTCCACACGTGCCCCGCCATCCAATTCCTCGACTCGCTGCCCGGAGAGCTTCCCATACGCCGGCCAACTGGATACATCGAAATACACATCACCCAGTTGGGTCACATACGCATGCCCGTTTTCAATCAACGCCTTTGTCATAGCGATTTGTTCCGGCACATGCCCGCTGGCTCGTGGCGAGATATCAGGACGCAGGACAGAAAGAGCATCCATATCCTCAAAATAGGCGCGCGTGTAGGTTTCTACCACTTCCATGGGCTCAAGTAACAATGCCCCGGCCTTTTTCAAAATTCGGTCTTCGCCGGTATCGAGCAGGTGCCCGACATCCGTAATATTTTGGACATAGCGCACCTTATAGTCGAGAAAGCGAAAATACCGGTTGATCACATCAAACGAGATATATGTTTTGGCATGGCCGATGTGAGAATAATCGTAGACCGTCGGGCCGCAGACATACATCCTGACCTGCCCTTCGGTTAATGGTACAAATTCCTCTTTTTGTCTTGTCAGCCGGTTAAAAACCACCAAAGCCATAAGGCTCATCTCCTCATTGAACTGGTAAGTAAAAGTAATATGCCGATGGAGTGAACCTCAGTTGACAGAACCCCTTGGCGTTTCTGGTGATTCGAGCATACATGCTGAACACAACGACTGCCTTCCTGTATGCATATATTATAGCAAGGAAAATACCTCATCAGGGCAAGAAGAACGTTCGAAATTGACCTGAAAGGCCTCAAGATCGGGAAGAAGGGGGCCTTTTGATCATCATGGTCAGTCCTCATTAGGCCGCGCGAAGATCATTTTCCCGGCAGAGGTCTGGAGCACTCTGGTGACAGTGGTAGACACCAGTCGACCTATCAGGTGATGCCCGTTTTCGATCACAACCATCGTGCCGTCATCCAGATACCCGACACCCTGCCCGATCTCACGCCCTTCCTGGATAATCTGAATAGTCAACTCCTCCCCCGGCAGATATGCTGATTTTACAGCGTTAGAAAGCTCATTGATATTCAGGACGGTCACGCCCTGTAGT
The DNA here is from genome assembly GCA_016926985.1 of Anaerolineae bacterium. Classification (GTDB taxonomy): domain Bacteria; phylum Chloroflexota; class Anaerolineae; order Aggregatilineales; family UBA3940; genus JAFGNO01. The sequence goes on along the minus strand of JAFGNO010000214.1, from coordinate 4,231 downwards.
TCGGCAATCCGATTGAGATTATAGTCATTGGTCACAATGGCGCACTGCATCTCCTGTGCAAGCAGGATAAGCTTTTCGTCAACCGCATCTACCGTCTCTATGTCAATATCCGAAATTTCAACCGGCACCAGGGCTGTCTTTTGCAGCCGGTCCAGCACATCTATGCCATGCCGCCCCCGGGTGCGGCGCAGCGGATCTGACGAGTCGGCTATATGCTGCAACTCGTTCAAGACAAATCGCGGGATAATGATCGGCCCCATGACAAAACCGATTGCGCTGATATCGGCGATTCTGCCGTCGATAATGACACTGGTATCCAGCAGAATCTGCCTGTTCGGTGTAAGCCCGTTTCCGGCAGAACGCTTGAAGCTCAAAGTGGGAAACCGGCCCTGGAAAAGCTCAAAAATATCCCGTCTGCGCATCGCAAAAATGGCCGTCCCAAAGTAGCCAAAGACAATAGCCATTATCACAGGTAGTATTGCGCTGTAAGGCGATGGCAACAGGGATAAAGGAAGCGCCAGCAAGGCAGCAATAGCCAGGCCAATGATCAGGCCAAGGACGCCAGCAACAAGTTGTTGCGCTGGAAGCTCACTCAGGTAGTCGCGCAGTGCCTTAGCCGGGCGCGTGGTGATATACGGCGTCAGAATAATGCCGATCAGCGCACCAACCAGTGCCAGGGACAAACCCCAGATTTCTGGCTGGCTGTTGGGCGTCATAGCAGAAAGGCGAATACCAAGCTGCAAACCGCCCAGAGCCATCGCAACCATGCCCACCAGGCGAATAAAAAACTCAAAGCTCATTCAGAATCCCAAAATCCCACGTTTACAACCACGTGACCAGTCGGTCTCTCTTACTGAGGCTTGTGCCAAGGATCAATGAAGGAAATAAAAGAAGATTAGTCCAAAATATTCCACAAGCCCTACCTGAGATACTAGCATAAAGGGCGCCGACGAGCAATCGACGCGGGGGATTGTAATGCTTTCTATACAGGGGGCGCTCTCCCTGAATAACCTGGGGGCTTCTGGCGCATGTTTGGCCTGATGGCCTGCGTTATACGACATGGACGCATCCCGCCCGGAAGCGGTGGAGTCTGAACTCCGCAAAGCATGTTATTATTTCCCGCCGTTCGCATATCCCATTGCCCGGTGGACGCTATTGCGGTTAAAATCCGGTGGCCTGCCTGCGATTGACCGGGTAGAAATCGCCCAACATACACTAATTTACGCCGGGCGGATTGCCGAAATCATCGCCCAATAGCCGAGAAGGCAGTCACACCGCCAGCAAAAAACCGGAGCTTTCATGCGACACATGCTGCATAAGATCAAGAAACGAATCAAGAACAGCCTGGGATTAGCTCAACACAACCGGGCATATTGGCCTCAGTGTCTTAAGGATCAGGCCGATGAATGGTTGGCAGCAGTAGCAACCGCACAGAGTGGGCCTCGGGTACTGATGGCGACCAGCCTGGGGGCCTTTCAGCAGGGTACCGTGCTGGAGAGTATTCTTGCTGCCGCGCTGACCATCCGGGGAGCAAAAGTCGATCTGCTGCTATGTGATGGGTTTTTACCCGCCTGCCAGCTTACTGAGTTTGGCAATGCCACACCGGAGGAGCTTTTAAGCAGGCCAGACACGCCACGCTGTAAGAGCTGTCAAACAGCCGGGAGCCATCTGTATGAGCGACTGGGAATCCCGCTCAAATGGTACAGCCAGTTTCTCACACCAGATCAGATTCGGGAGATCAGCCAGCTTGCCCGCACCATCCCTTTTGAGGACATTAAAACCTATACCTGGGAGGGAATAGCCGTTGGTGAGCATGCGCTGGCCGGCGCGCTGCGCTACTTTGCACGCGGCACGTTAGATGGAACCCCAACTGAGATTGCCATAGTGCGACGTTATCTGGAAGCATCGCTGCGGACCGCCTTTACCCTTCAGGGGGCCATCAATCAGGAAAAGTATGAGATTGCCTGTTTCCATCATGGAATTTATGTCCCACAGGGGATTATTGGTGAGGTCTGCCGGAAAACCCAGGTCCGGGTTATCACCTGGAATCCAGCTTATCGCAAACACACTTTCATTTTCAGTCACGATGATTCGTATCACCACACGATGCTGTCAGAGCCAATTGAGGACTGGATCAATCTCCCCTGGAACGATGAACTGGAAGCCCGAACGCTGGAATACCTGGACAGCAGGAGAGTCGGAAGCGGCGACTGGATCTGGTTCCATGACACGCCGCGCGAAGAACTGGACTGGATCGGCGAGGAAACAGGGCTTGATTTCTCCCGGCCTGTGATCAGCATGTTAACCAATGTCTTCTGGGATGCCCAGCTGCATTTTGAAACCAATGCATTTGGGAACATGCTGGAATGGATCGTTTACACGATGGACTATTTCATCAAGCGGCCAGATCTCCAGCTTGCCATCCGCATCCACCCGGCGGAAGTGCGCGGATCAATACCATCACGGCAGCCGCTGGTAGATGAAATCAACAGGCTTTATCCCGATTTGCCGGACAATATTCGGATTATTCCCCCTGAGAGTCAGGTGAGCACCTATGCGCTTACCGATTGCTCTGACGCCGTGTTGATATTTGGCACTAAAACCGGTATTGAGGTTTCCAGCGCCGGCGTCCGCGCCATTGTTGCCGGCGAGGCCTGGATCCGGGGGAAGGGTTTTTCATACGATGCCGCCTCCCCCGATGAATACACTCAAATCCTGGAGCGTCTCCCGTTGAATGAGCGCCTATCAACCGAGGAACTGGCAATCGCCCGGAAGTATGCCTTTCATTTCTTCTTCCGGCGCATGATCCCACTGCCTTTTATCAAGCCCATTGCTAAATTCAAGTTCGCCGGGGCGATCCCCCAACTGAGCGACCTGGGGCCGGGCAGGTATCCCGGTCTCGATGTGATTTGTGATGGTATATTGCATCGTCAGCCGTTTATATATCCTGCAGAGCGCGAGGCATAAAAACATTTATATGAGCAGCTCGGAGAATCGCTGGAAACAAATCTGGCGAAGCAAACGCAGACGAGTTCAAAGAAAGCTGGAGCTTGTTATCTGGCGGCGTGTATACTGGGATCGGCTTCCGCATTTTATTATCATCGGCGCACCGAAGTGTGGTACGACCTATCTCAAGCAGAACATCAAACGGCATCCTGACACTTTTGTTGTTGATGGCGAACCACACTTTTATAACTCAAACCATCCCATCCATACCTATGTGAAATTATTCAAAGCAGGGCGCGGCCTTGTGCGTGGAGAGAAAACGCCGGAGTACTGCATCATGCACCCTGAACGGATCCGCTTTTTACGGTCGCTAATACCGGATGTCAAACTGCTGTTCATCATGCGAAATCCAGTTGAACGCGCCTGGTCGATGGCACGGGAGAGATTTATCAAACACCTGGGGATGGATATCGGAACTATCCCGGAGGAGGAGATGATTGCCTTTTTTGAGGCCGATCGCGAAGCATACCGGTATGAAACATTGCTTGATAGATGGCTTACAGTTTTTCCAGAGGAGCAATTTAAGGCTTATATTCTGGAAGATATCGTCGAACGCTACCAGGAAGCCCTCTGCGAGGCCTTTGAGTTTATAGGTGTCACCACGCAGGTTAATTGGGATCTGTTCCCTTATAGTGAGCGCATCAATATCGGCCCCAGAGTAACCATACCGGAGAAATATCGCAGCTATCTAAAAGAACTTCACAAAGATGACATTCAGTCACTGCGCACAATCATTCCAGAAGTCGCAGATAAGTGGGATTGACCAAACATTCCAGATCAGAACACGCGGAGAAGTCATGGACGGCCCCCCCAAAAAATCGGTTGTATGGGTCTACTCCAAGGATCATACTGAGCATCCATTCATCACCCTGGGTGCTAACACGCTGCTGGAACAGGGGTTTGCCATTACTGTTATAGATAGCGCTACGGCACACATAGACCTGCCGTATTCGCATATCAGGCTTGGTCCCTCGTTTCGCAAGCTGCAGTATATAATCAGGCTGCGGGGGATCTGGCGCATTGACAAATTCCGGCTATCTGCCGCATCCAAGATTCGATTCTTCCGCATGATATGGCATACATTACGAGCCAGGCCAGATACTGTGATCGCCTCGCATCCTTTTGGTATGCTGGCAGGGTGGATTGCCGCACGGCTGGCTGGGGCGCGCTTTGTCTACTACTCGTTTGAGATGTATGGCCAACAGCCATCTCCGTACAAGCCGCT
>JAFGNO010000213.1 GCA_016926985.1 Anaerolineae bacterium | reverse complement strand
TTGCCTTTTGTACCGGCAATATGAACGGTTGGATAAGCCAGGTGTGGGTTTCCCATTTTGACCATCAGCCGCCGCATTCCCTCCAGCCCCCAGGTCTGCTTGCCATGGTCACGGAGAGCAGCAAGGTAGGGATCGTCGAAGCTCAGAATAAAGGTTAGGGCCCGCTGGTCGGTTTGTCTCATCATCTTGTGCTCCGAGAGTATACCGTTGTTTGCAGGTTCAGCAATGCGCAGATTGCTGGGGGGTGCTGCGGTTTGGGATTCGCTTGCTTTGCGTTGGTCAGCGGTGTGGCAACAGGGTAGTCGTGGGGTATACTTCGTCATATCTGTGACCGACTGCAAGATGTTCGTATCCTGCTGTAACAGAATCTGGAGCATGGAGTGAAGTTACCGCGACTGCTTACTGCTGCAATTGCTTTTGTATGCCTGGGATTCCTGGTTGGCATCGTGTACCTTATCAGTCGCCCGGCAGGCCCGGTGTTGCGGGATGGGTCGATTAACCCGGAAACAATTTCGCCAAACGCAGATGGGTTTTCGGATGTCACGGAAATCGAGTACCGCATCAGGCGTGCAGCAGTCGTATCCATTTACTTTGAAAACAGCGCCGGGAATCGGTACTACTTCCGCCAGGATGAACCGCGCTCTCGCGGGGAATATACGGTGAAATTCAGCGGCATTGTTGATGGGTATTTGCTGCCTGGCGAGCAGTACGATGCCGAGATCGTGACCCGTCTTCTAAGTGATGGGGCTTACACATGGGTGATTGAAGCAGCAGACACAAAAACCGGTCGTGTCGACACAGCATCCGGGCTCCTGACCATTGAGCAGGCAGATACGCAGCTCCCGGATTTATATGAATTTTCTGTCTCGCCGGAGGTCTTTACTCCCAATCAGGATGGTCTGGACGATATTGTCTGGATCAATGTCTACCTGGCTAAAGAGGCTGAACTGCATGTTTCCCTTCTGGATGATACAGGACAGCGCTATATTGTCCCTGAATCGCAGGAAGTACGACTCCCCGGTGAGGCGGGTCGTCACACCTATATGTATGACGGCGGGGTCGACCTGGGGCGGAACCCACCCCCGGATGGAACTTACACCATCGTGGCGGAGGCGCAGGATGCCGAAGGCCAGATTGTCCGGCGCCATGGCGAGGTGACTATTGAGTTTGGCGGCATGCCCCTGGCGGAGATAGTCGGTCAGCCAATCGGGGACACCGTTCGCTTCTCATCGGAAACGGTGATTGTTGGCGATGTCCTCACCTTTGAGTTGACGGTTGAGAACTATGGGGATGCGCCGATCCGGACAACCGGGCCGGTTCCCGGCTATGTCTACAACCAGTCAGAACTGTATTCCAGCACAGGTCATTATGAAGAATCTGGGGCATGGCGGGTTGGGATCGGCTGCGATACCTGCCTTACCGACTATCCCTGGCGTTGGGCTGTCGGGTCGCCTGATGAGCTGACGGCAATTGAGGTGGATGGCATTACACAGTATTACCTGATGCCCGGTCAGCGTGTGGTCGTCTATGGTGGGATCCGGCTGGAAAATATCGTTGAATCCCGTAATCCACAGCAGTTCTGGGCGGGGCTGATTCACGAGGACGTGGAAATCGCATCAGTAAACCAGCGCGTGGATCCTCACTGGATCGAAATTGTGCCATAGCGCTTGCCTCATAAATTCCCTTCAGGTATTATGGTCAAAGTACTCAGGAGGGAGAGCGATTCTTACAAAAAGCAGTGCCCACCACTATGTTATCCTGATAATCTCTGTATTTGTCCTGGTAGCTTGCGGAGCGCAGGGGGGAACTGCCGGGCCTGTTGATGAACAGCCAACCCGCATCCCGACCATCACGCCCCTGCCGCCGCTTCCCACGATACCGCCGCCGGGGAGTGCAGAAAATCCCCTGGTGTTTGCGCTTACGGATCCAACAGGCGAACTGGAAGAAGAAGATGCCGCTGCAATTGCTGCGGCCATATCGTCCCGGTCCGATCTGGTTGTTGAAATGGCTGTTTACTCCTCGTATCCTGAATCTTACAAGGCTGTCTGCTTGGGCGAGGCATCGCTTGTCGTGCTGGATGCTTTATCCTACATCGCTGCCCGCAGTGAAGGGTGTGCTGAGGGACTGCTGATTGCTGAGCGCGACGGCAGTACGGCCACCCAGGGGCAGGTTGTTGCTGCGGCCAACCAGGTGTTCACATACTTTAACTTCAGGGGGAGTGCTTATTGTCGACCAGGGGCGGATTCGTTTTATGGTTGGATTCTGCCTGTGCTGACCATGCGCAGGGAAGGGATAGACGCTTTCACCGAGTTGGATGCTGTTGTGGACGCCGGCAGCGATGAGGCCGTGCTGCAGTTGATCGCGGATGGGGAATGCCAGACAGGGGCTACTCTGGTTGGCGCTGAGCAGTTGATTGAACAAGCAACAGTGGTGGATATCATTGAGGTGCTTCCTCCTGTGCCCAATGAGGCAGTCGCGGTATCCAGCCGCCTGGACAACCTGACACGCGCGCTTCTGCAGGATGCCCTGGAAGCTCAAAGTGAGGAACTTGCCGAATTTTTCTCAGTTGATGCCTGGATTCCCCACGATGACAGCCTGTATGATGAGTTGATGGCCCTGTTTGAACAGGTAGGCTTTGACTTCCTGTCCATGCAGGAATAATTCTCATCGATCCGTCCAACCCTACTCAGGTTAGTCCGTAAGAGATTTGACAATGAATGCCGGTGTTTCCTGTCGTCATCCTGATATCAAACTGGATGTTGTTATTGTTTCCTGGAATGTCCGCGATCTTGTCATTGACTGCCTGCGTTCCGTATTCGATGAATACAGAAATTCCGGCTTAGATGGGCGCCTGTGGGTGGTGGATAATGGTTCTCAGGATGGCACTGCTCAGGCTATCAGAGAGCATTATCCTGCTGATCAATTTCCTGCCCTGCACGTCTTGGAAGTTGATGAGAACCTTGGATTCGCGCGTGGCAACAACCATGCGCTGCGGGCAATTGGTTTCCCCGAAGGACTAGCTCTCCCTGATTATGTGCTGCTCCTGAATGCCGATACACTGATCAAACCGGGCGCGTTTACGGCACTGATTGAGGGTATGGAGCAGACCGGGGCTGGGCTTGGTGGAGCGCGCCTCTGGTATGGGGATGGACGGTTCCAGCATAGTGCCTTTGCCTTTCCCGGCCTTGCGCAGCTTCTGCTCGATCTTTTCCCGGCGCCTCACCAGATCAGGGAGAGCCGGTTTAATGGTAGATACCCACGCTCTCTGTATGATTCTGGTGAACCGTTTGATATTGGACATCCGCTGGGCGCAGCTTTCATGCTGCGCCGGGAAGTGATCCAACTGGTGGGGATGTTCGATGAGCAGTTCTATCTATACTGCGAAGAGGTGGACTGGGCCCGGCGGATCGCTGCTGCCGGCTGGCGGGTTGTGTGTATACCGGCAGCGGAGATCGTCCATTATGAAGGGCAGAGCACCGGGCAGGTGCGCCCGGAGGCGGTGGTCAACCTGTGGAAAGCGCGCTTGCAGTATTATCGCAAGCACTATCCGCCCTGGAAGCGGCTGGCGGCGGTGTGGATTTTGCGCCGGGGCATGAACTACCAGATCTGGCAAACTGCCCGCCGGGCAGACCAGGATGAAGATTCGCGAGCTGCGCTTGTCACAGCTTACCGGCGGGTGATCACGCTCAGCAGGCAGGTTTAGTCGAGCATGTCCGGTCTGGCGGTGGTTATCCTGACCCATAATGAGGCAGCCAATATCGCTGATTGTCTGGAGAGCTTAAGGCTTGCTGATGGAGCGCCACTGGCGGGCCGGGTTGTGGTGTTTGATTCCTTCAGCACGGACAATACAGCCGAACTCGCGGTCCGGTCGGGAGCACAGGTCATTCAGCATCCCTTTGAGAACTATGCGGCACAGCGTAACGCTGCATTGGAGGCAGTGGATACCGACTGGGTATTTTTTGTTGATGCAGATGAGCGTGTGACCCCGGAGCTGGCGGCAGAAATCCTGGAGAAACTGCCACTATCCCTGCGCGGGTGGTGGGTCCCTCGTCATAACTATATATTTGGTCGACTGACAAAAGGAGCCGGTTGGTATCCGGACTATCAGATGAGGCTCCTGCATCGGGAAAGTGCCCGTTATGATCGGGATCGCCCGGTTCATGAGATTGTCATTCTGGATGGCCCGGATGGGCATCTTGAGAATCCCTTAATTCATTATAACTACCACGATATGGAGCAGTTCAGGCAGAAGCAGGCCACTTATGCCGGGTTTGAAGCGCAGAGACGGTTTCAGCAGGGAGAGCGGGTTAAATTCTGGACCTACCTGACGATGCCGCTGCGGCATTTCTGGCTTCGTTTTGTCACCTGGCGGGGATACAGCGATGGGCTGCACGGCCTGCGGCTGTCGGTGTTGATGAGCCTGTATGAACTGCAGATGTGGAGGATGGTACGGCGGCTGCAGCGCGGATAGCAAGCAG
>JAFGNO010000212.1 GCA_016926985.1 Anaerolineae bacterium | reverse complement strand
TGGGTTTTCTGGCCTGACTGGGAATATGAGCCGGCAGATGAAGAGGAAGCTGTCCAGTATGCCATCCAGATGCCGGAATATACCGGGACACACCGGGCTTATCTGAACCTGATCGAGGGAAAACGAGATTTTATCCTGGTGATCCGGGAGCCTGACCGGGAAGAGCTGGATGCAGCAGAAACGCTCGGTGTGGAACTGGTCATCACCCCGATCGCGCTGGACGCCTTTGTGTTTGTGGTGAATATCAGCAACCCGCTGACAGGCCTGACCATCCAGCAGGCCAGGGATATCTATGCCGGGACAATCACGAACTGGGCTGATGTGGGCGGTGAGAACGCCCCGATCCATCTCTATGGGCTGACCCTGAGCTCGGAGAGCGAAGACCTGATGGAAGCGCTGGTGATGCAGGGAACGCCGCTGATCGATGTGGCGGACATGGTGGAGGGATCGTCGGGCGGCCCCTTCCATTTCATTGGCGGGTTCGATCTGCCGATGGAACCCGGGCCATTTCGCCGGGATGACGAAGACCTGCTGGGGATCGGCTATACCCTGTATTACCACACGGTGACGATGCAGCCCAACCAGATGGTAAAGATGATGGAAATTGATGGGATTGCTCCCACCGGGGAGACTATCGAGGACTGGTACTACCCGCTGACCACGCAGATATACGCAGTTATTCCCGGCGGAGCGCCAGTGGACAGCCCCGCAACGCGGCTGCGGGACTGGCTGCTGAGCGAAGAAGGCAGGGCTGTGATTGCATTAAGCGGCTATGTACCGTGGATTGGTCCACCTGAGACAATCACCCCGGCAGCAGCGCCTTAAACCACCCGGTATTCAGATTGCGATCAGGCAGAGGGAGGAGAACCGGCTGGCTGGGCCGTCTCCTCAGGTGTTTCTTCCTCATCCTCATCTATCCAGACTTTGCTCATCTCGAGCCGTTGGGACTCAAAAGAAGTCAGGCCAAAGATAGCCGGCGAGATGTGGTATCCAGCCTCAGAAAACTTGCGGACGCAGCGAGGGGTAAGCCCGGTTGGGCGCACATAGCCCAGAATCTGTCCGTCGCCGCTGGCTCCGGTTTGATGCCATTCAAATATGGTGGAAAGCAGGATGGAGTCGCCCTCCATGCCTTCAACCTCGGCAATTGCCGTCACCTTCCGGGAGCCATCGCGCAAACGGATCATCTGGACCACAATGTCAATCGCTGACGAAACCTGCTCGCGAATGGCGCGAAGCGGGAGGTCCATCCCCGCCATCGTGCACATCGTTTCCAGGCGGCTGAGGGCGTCACTGGGCGTATTGGCATGGATTGTTCCCATTGAGCCATCCCGCCCGGAGTTCATCGCCTGGAGAAGGTCCAGGGCCTCGGCGTCGCGCACCTCGCCGACAATGATCCGGTCGGGGCGCATTCGCAGGGAGTTGATCACCAGGTCGCGGAGGGTCATCTCGCCCTCGCCCTCAATGTTAGGCGGGCGTGTCTCCAGCCGGATCACGTGATCCTGTTGAAGCTGGAGTTCCGCCGCATTCTCAATCGTAACCACGCGCTCTTCCGAAGGGATGAAGCTTGACAGGACATTGAGCAGCGTGGTTTTTCCGCTGCTGCTGCCGCCGGACACCATGATATTCAGCCCCACCTTGACCGCCGCGTGGAGGAATTCAAACATATCCTCATTGCAGGTGCCAAATCCAATCAGGTCCTGGACTTTAAGCGGGTCAGGGGCAAATTTACGGATGGTCAGGTAGCAGCCATCCAGGGCCACCGGCGGAATCACCGCGTTGACGCGCGAGCCATCCGGAAGCCGCGCATCGACCATCGGGGATGTCTCGTCGATCCGGCGGTTGAGCGGAGAAAGAATACGGTCGATGATATGCCGGAGATGGGTTTCATCATCAAACCTGATCGTGGTTTCCTGAAGGCGGCCTTTGCGCTCCACAAAAACCTTCTCATGTCCGACCACCATGATATCGGTAGTCGCCCGATCGTTGAGTAGTTTTTCCAGTGGGCCAAAACCCAGCACATCAGCAACAATCTGCTCAAAGACCAGTTGGCGCTCCGCACGGTTCAGGGAAAAGCCTTCTTCAGAGAGTATCGAATGATACAGGGACTGGATGCGCTTGTGCAGTTGTTCGGTAGTTTCCTTGCTGGTTCGCGACATCTGTCGCTTTTCTTCCGACTGCTCCTGCCTGTCTTTGTCCTTCTCTTTATCTTTTTCTTTCTTGCTTTTGACCGGGTTTAACTCCAGCAGCAGCCGGCGTTGAATGTGCTGCTTGATCTGGCGGAGGCGATCATCAGCCTGGGAAGCAGACGAGGCTGCCTTTTCCACAACCGTCAAGCTGTCGCCATCCAGTTGGCTGAGGAGCCCGGTTAGCCGGCTGGTGCGCTGGGGTTGTGACCGATCCGGCTCCGGGTTGGTTTTACTGCTTGACCTGCCTGTTAGGCCCATAGAAATATCCCTGGAAATTCACCTGATCCATAGTATAGGGGGGGAGTGGAATCCGGACAACATCAACCAGAGGACTGTAATGGGTTGTAATCCAATTGCGTTTAGCGGAGGGGGCAATGCAGCCGGTCAGGGTGTCCAGTCCGGGTCCAGGTCGTCGGCGGTATCGCTGGTGATCCGGATCAGGTTATCCTCACAACCCACATAGTTGCCCAGGATGCAGGCCGCTGCAATCAGGTAGAGATCAAACCCGCCCTCGGAACCCCGGTCGCTGGCAAAGACCAGGAAATCCCCCCGGTGCGACCATGCCGGCTGAATGTCTGTGGAAACATTCAGGATTACCCTGGTCAGCCCGGTGCCATCCAGGCGCATTGCCCAGATATCATGGCTGCTGCGGGCGTTTGAAACAAACGCAATCCACCCGCCATCCGGCGAGAGCGCCGGATCGAAATCGGTGGAACCAGTGCCATCCAGAGCAATGGCCGTGCTGGTGGCGATGTCAAACAGCCCGATGGCGGATGGCAGACCGGGATAGTCACTGGTGCTGAAAACCAGCCCTGTATCACCGGGCAGCCATTCCGGGTAGAGATCGTAGCGATTGAAGGTGATGGTCTGGAGAAAACTCTCACAGGCGCCAGGTTCCGCCATGCAGTCTGTCTGGAAACTGACTAACTCAGCCCCGTTCACGTTCTCACGCGAGAAGATGATATGAGCGCCATCCGCCGACCAGGCAGGAAAGCGGTCCTCGTCATCCGATGTGGTCAGGCGCACCTGGTTAGCCCCACTGGCTTCAGTCAGATACAGATCGTCGGTGCCAGACCGGTTGGAGACATACAC
>JAFGNO010000211.1 GCA_016926985.1 Anaerolineae bacterium | reverse complement strand
TGCTGTGCCTCAATCCGACCGAGTAAGCAGAAAATGATGGAAGACTCTGACCTCCTTTTAACACCAGAAGAAGCCTATAAAGCAATGTTTCTTCTCCTCCATGAAAGATACCTGAAATTTGACGGAGATGAGCTTGGGCTTTTATTAGGCGATTTGCAGATTCGTTTTAAAACTGGGATACCCTTCGATCCGGCGAGTTGGCAGGACTGGATGACTCGTGTAAATAAAGTCAAAGCAGACAGCAGCAATACACCAGACAAAACCTGGATGATGCGCCTTTCTAAAGACAAGTAGGGGCAACAGGACTTCGGCAGGTATCGCGATCTTTCCTCCCTCCGTTTCACCGGAGGAGGTGGCGCGCAGCGCCGCAAGGGAGTGGGGCAGGGGTACAAAACCCCACCAGGAAAACACCGTTAAATAAAAAAACAGTCCACCGCCGAACCTCGCGATGGACTGTTTTTCTCTGTTAAACCCGACCGGTCATTAAATCACGCCGGGCAGTGAATATCCGGTTGCATTGCTGATCGAACTGAGCGCCCGGAAAGCCGAGTCACGGATGGTCGGTTCTTTATCCACCAGCGCAGCATATAACGCATTGATCCCTTCCGGCAGCCCCAACGCACCCAGCGCCTCAGCCGCCGCCATCCGGATATGCTCGTCACCTTCTTGCAAAGCCCGGATCATCTGGCTGATTCCCTGCGGCCCTGGTGCAAGGCTCTCATTCCGCTTGAAAAGCCACGTTTCCAGCCAGCCGGTCTCTTCAGGGAGGACCGGGCGTTTGGGCGTGATTTGTTTATCTTCCCGCAGGGCTTCGAGTGCCGATGTTGCCGTAACGCGCACCAGCCATTCCGGGTCATGGCGCTCCATGTCATCCAGTAGTTCCATCACCCAGTCTTCTGGGCCTGCCCGCCACAACCCGTAAACTGCTGCCTTACGGGCGGCTGCCTCGTTTTCGCGGGCAGCCTCGCGCAGCACCTCGTGACCTTCACCCGCCAGGTTACTTGACATCATCTCTGCGGCTGCCCGCCGGGGCATCTCTCGCCCAACAAGCAGTTCTTGTACCATGAACTCGTTGAGGGCTGCCTTACTTTGCAGCGCTCCCAATGCCAGCGTCGCCGCGATCTCGACGTTTTCATCCTCTTCTTCGAGCAGGTTTCCGAGGACAACCGCCATCTCCGGGTCACCAATCGAACCCAATCCCAGGATGCTCAGCACACGGACACGTATATCGTCGTGTTTAATCCCCTGCTGGAAAATGTACCGCACGTTTGCATCGCGTGAAGCGACCAGCGCTGCCATTACCCGTTCACGTACTTCCGGGTACTGATTCGGTGTAAGGAGCGCCTGAGCCAGGCGTTTGAACACCTCGCCGCGCCAGGGTGCTTTTGATGGTGCATCGGTCACCCAGGTTGCTACCGCCAGCAGTTTGTCCTGCCGGACGGTGCGCCGCTCGTTCATCCGCTCCTCTACGTAAGGGGCGAGGTCTTTGGTTTGCGCCATGAAGGACAGCACGTAATCGCTCACGATCCGACCATCGAGCAGGGACTCCACAAATGAATGGTTGCGCAAACCCTCGGCCATTAAGTAAGCACCGATCACCGGGTGGGTGACCGTCAGGCGTTCACCGGGGTGTTCGCTCAAAAGATGCGTTTTGATCACCACATCGTAGATGAAATCCGGCGGGCTGATTGCCGGTTTGGTGATGGCGGCTTTGTGGGCCTCGGCTACCAGGGCGGTGGCTTCCTCCACGGTTATCCCGGTGCTGTCATCGGCTTGAAGGGCAATTTTCTCCAGGGCCGGGCGGAATTCCGCAGCAGGCGAAACCCGGTTGACATAAGCCTCATACCATCCCACGCGCCCCAGTCCGGGATCATCGCGTGCAAAGGTCGCCCATATCTTCAGGGTCACGTCAAGCGGAGAACGAGCCCGGTTCCCCCGCACGGCCAGCCGCAGCCGTTCTGGCTCAGGCTCCAACGCCGGTGCGCCCCTGGTCCCGCCGATCTCCGGCCAGGCATTTGACCATAATTTCCCGCATTCAGCATATTCGAGTTTGTCCCAGGGCATGATGTGTACCGGGGCAAATCCCAGAGCCTGCAACGGGCCGTAGCCGCGCGCTGGCCCGGTCATCACGATCCGGTTGCCGGGATAAGTTTCCATCAGCACGCGCAGCCACTCGACGGCCTGTTGGCGCTCAGGCTGTGGCAGTTCGTCCCAACCATCGATCAGGATCACGCCGCATCCTGCCGCAAACTGCCCCCGGATCGCACCGACCGCCCGCCCGGCCAGCATCCCCAACCGGGTCCGCGCTGCTGCCAGAAGCGGGCTCAAGGGATCAACCTCGATGACCTGGGTGGTACCGTTAGTCCCTTCTTTGGCCTCTGCCTCCTGACCCTCCGATGGCTCGGCGGATACATCAAGCCCCAGGCCGTGTGTGGATAGATCGACATCCGCCATGTGAACCCACATGGGTAGGAGCACTTCATCCAACAGGCCGCCGGGCTGCCTGGCCTCATTTTGACGGGCTAACAGGATGGCGGTCAGGGCCAGGGCCACAGTGCGGCCACTCCCTGGAAGGCCGAGAATCAGCACGTTGTCCGAACCTCGGAGCAGATGTTGGAGTGGAATGCCGTCGATCCGGTAAGGGGCGAAGAACTGCGGCCAATTTGGGGTCAGCGGAATCAGGTTGAGCGGGCCATCGTATGCTGTGCTGTCGTCTTCCTCGTCGGGTTGGTAGGGCTCACGCAGCTTGTAAAAACGCGGCATCACGGCGATCTGCTCAAGCGGGACCAGGTGACCTGCCACGTGCAGGCCATTTGCCATCTCGATCAGAGCGTCCCGGTAATGCGCGTTGATGCTGCGATTCAGCCGCCTGACCGTCCGGGTCACACTTTGCCCGGCGGTGCTGCGCAGTGCGTTGATGCGCCCTCGCTGCGTGTACAGCAGGAAGCCCAGCCCTATCGCAACGACCATACCGATTAATAAAGATGTGGTATCCATAAATCCCTCTAGAAACGGAAAAGGCTGTCAGGATGTTTTTTCTATTTTACTGGACTTGCAAGGCTGGTCAATTTTTGACCGCCCGATTTTGGTAGCAGGAAGCTGCTTTACATGCGGCTGTCAGCCCTCTTCGAGTTGAAATAGAGCCGCGAACAATGTTTCATCGTCTTTATTACGCGGCGGCTTTGTCGCTTACCGCGCCTAATTAATGTGAAGGATACGCTGACACGTCGGACAGGTCAAGACCTCCCCCCGCCTGACCTGCTGCGCCAGTTGTGAGGTAAGCTGTACCCCGCAAACACCACACTCATCGCCATTAACCTGGGTGACAGCCTTCCCGCGCAGGCGGGAATGCAGATCGTCATATAATGACAAGTGCGGCGCATTGATCGCCGCACGAGCTTGTTTGATGTCGGTTTCCAGTGAGTTTTGCTGGGTAGTCAACTTGGCTTGTTCATCGCGTAACGTGCCCAGGGTTTCAGCCTGTTCGGCCAATACCTTTTCAAGCCTGTCTTGTGCTGTTTGAACCGATTGCTCACTCTCTTCGAGTGCAAACATTGCTTCGAGGAGCGGCTCTTCGCGCTCGGCATGGCGGCGGCGTAGTTCGGCCAACTTATCCTGTAAATCGGTCAGCTCGCGGGGGTTATGAATGTTCCCTGAATAAAGCCGCTTCTCGACTTGTTCGGCTTCTTCCTTGAGTTGGGTGCGTTCCTTTTCAAGAGCTTTTTGACAGGTTTGCCAATGATGGTAATCTTGTTCCGCCTGTTCCAGGGATGATCGGGCGGCTCGCACTACCGTGTTTTGGTCAAGAAGGTCGGCAATTTCTGACAACCGTTTATTGGTGGCAGCCAGTTTATCGTCTAACTGCTGCAAGTGATAGAGAGCTGTTGTCTGCTTCACGGGCATTTCTCTTGATTTGTTAAATAATTGAAAGGTTTTGTACTTTCGCTTGCCTGTGGTGCGCATTATACTACTAGCGAGAGTACAGTAGCAACCAACACCTGCAACCTGATCTGGTTCAACTAAACTCAGGGGTGGCCTATCTATGCAAAACCAACTTGAATCGGTAATCGAGGATAAAGAGTGGAGATGGGTGATCATTTCCAGCGCCCTTCTGTTGTTGATCATCTCTGTGCCATTCATTATCGCTTACGGGACAGCGATCCCTGACTCCATTTTTATGGGTGTGCTGGTTAATCCCGTCGATGGGGCATCTTATCAGGCCAAAATGGAACAGGGCATGAACTATTCCTGGTTGTATCACCTGCCCTACACACCGGAACCCCACCGCGGCGTGGCTCTGTTCACCTTCTACATAGGGATGGGCCATATGGCCCGGATACTCAATGTGCCGCCCATTCTGGTTTTTCATGCCATGCGTCTGATCGGCAGTATGCTGATGTTCCTGGCTCTCTACCAGTTGATCGCTGATTGGACGGATGATGTGACCCAGCGCCAGATTACCTGGAGCCTGGCGGTGGCGAGCAGCGGATTGGGTTGGGTGGCGATTATCTTTGGGCATCGGGCTCCCCCCGATCTCCTGATCTTGCCCGAAGCCTTCCCGCTCCAGGCTGCCTATGCTAACCCGCATTTTCCCTGGGCAATTGCCCTGGCCGCCTGGATGGTACACATTTTGCTGACAATGCCGTGCTCGCAGCCGCAGCCGACGTTGAACATTTATTCCATAACCCTGGCTTTTGCCACCGTGATGCTAACCAGCTTTTCTCCATTTGTGCTCTTACCCATTGGTCTGGCTTATGGGGCAATGCTTGTCTGGCTGTGGATTCGGCAAAGGGCCCTTCCTCGGTCCGAACTTGCCTGGGGTTTGATTGTCTTGTTATCTGCCCTGCCGCTTATTCTCTATAATGCCTGGGCCATTTCTAAAGCCAACCCGGTGTTCAATGCCTGGATGGAACAGAATACCACGCCGTCACCCCCGGTCTGGGACTACCTGATCGCTTTTGGCCCGCTGCTGGTGCTGGCGGTTGTTGGGATTTCCGTTTCACTTCGCAGTCTCGATGGCGAGAACGTGTTTTTGCTGGGATGGCTGGCAGCCATCTTCGTGTTGCTCTATCTGCCATTTTCCCTTCAAAGACGCTTTTCGATGGGAATTACTATCCCCCTGGCAATCTTTGCCGGACGCGGATTATGGCGGGTGATTATCCCGTCTATGTCCAGGCGCTGGCGCGTATTGACCATCTCTGCGGCAATTCTGATCTTCATGCCTACAACAGTGCTGGCAATCACCCTGCCGTTGTATGGGGCGGTTGAAGAAAAAGATGAATATTTTTACATCACGCTTGAAGAAAGGGATGCTATGGAGTGGCTTTCCGATCATACTGACGGCGATGCACCGGTGTTGGCTTCGGATTCGCTTAGCCTGTTCCTCCCCTTGTGGGATCAGCCGGTTGTCTATGCCCATCCATTCGAAACCCTTCAGGCCGCAAACCGCCAGAAAGCAGTTGAAGATTTCTTCTCAGGGGTTAACTGTGATGTAGTCGAGAGTGAGGGTGTGGGCTATGTGATTATTAGCCCGCGTGAGCGCCGGATGGCTCAATCCGGCCAAACCTGCCCGATCCCTGGTGAGCTTGTTTATCAATCTGATCAAGGAGAAGTGCTGGTCTATGCGATCACCAACTGATACCCGTCAAACCACCTGGTGGTTGATGGTCGGGTTGTTGGTGATTGTTGTCATACTGTTCGTCCCACCGGGCCGGATTCCATATCCACCTGGTAGCTCATACTCCGATGCAGCCATTGCCCATTGGCCCGCTGCGCAGTTCTTGCGCTATAGCGTTCTGAGTGACGGGCAGTGGCCGCTCTGGAATCCCTATAAGATGCTGGGGCAGCCCTTCGCAGCCAACCCGCTCAATAAGGTCTGGTACCCTCCCCAGTGGCTTGTGCTGCTTTTCCCGACCACTTTACATCTGGACTTGTTGATTTACCTGCACATGGCCTTGCTGGGTGCCGGTATCTTTGCCTGGGCACAGGCCAACCGTCTCCACCCCCTGACTTTTTTATTTGCGATGGTGGCCTGGGGCTTGAACCCCAAGCTGATCGCACACCTGGGCGTGGGTCACCTGGATATATTCTATGCCCTGGCCTGGGTTCCCTGGTTGTTGTGGGCAGTCTGCAAACTGCTTGAAACGCCCACCCCCAGACTCGGGATACTGCTCGGTGTGATCGGGGCCCTGTTGCTTCTGGCCGATGTACGGGTGGCCTTTTATGTCCTGCCCTTTGCGGCAGTTTATGCCGTCGTCTTGATGGTGGAACGGCGCACTGATCCACCCCGTCAGTTGATCCGGCGGAGCATCCTGCCGGTAGGCATTGCGGGCCTGATCTTTTTGCTCCTGACCGCCATACAAACCGTCCCCGTTATGGCGCTGAGTGGCGACCTGACCCGTGCCCGGATGACCCTTGAAGATGCCGCCGCTTACTCGCTTCCACCGGGTTATCTGGCCGGGCTTTTGATTCCTGATCTCGGTGGTCTTCACGAGTGGATGACCTATATCGGCCTGCCTGTCCTGGTATTGGCTGTGGTGGCCTTATGGCGGCGGGAGAACCGGCTTCAGATCATCACCCTGTGGGTCATTACGGTTGTGGCCGTCTTCTGGGCATTGGGTGACAGCGGCCCCCTCTGGACACCCATCGTGAGGCTTTTGAAGATCGTTGCCTGGGTACGTGTCCCTTCGCGGGCCTGGTTTATTGTTGTCCTGAGCCTGACCATTCTGAGCGCCTGGGGCATGGAGTATCTGTTGCAGCACGGCCTCGGCGGGTGGGGGAAGCTGGTCGCCACCGGATTGGCTTTTATTGGCTTGATCATCGCCGTTGTCGCTGCCTTTGTGATGCCCGACCTGCCCGGAACCCTGATCGGCAGTGGGTTGGCCCTGCTCGGAACCGGCATCGGATTGTGGTTAGCCGGGCTGATAAAAGAGAATTCCGGTAATCTGGCAGCCTTATC
>JAFGNO010000031.1 GCA_016926985.1 Anaerolineae bacterium | reverse complement strand
GGCTCCTTATCAGGTGTCGCATGGACCAGGTAGACATTCTCCTCATCCTCCGGGAGCCAGTCCTCGTTGTGGGCAACCAGCACATGGCCGTCGGCGGTATGCTCCCCGCTGACTGCCAGACTGGTGCAGCCCAGGTGCAGCGCGTCGGAGGTGATAGCTTCCATGCAGTTCATGAGCATCAGTTCGTCAAAGGGGGCTTCAGCCGCTTCCGCCATGCCTTCCAGTTCCTCGACATACTGCGGGGTGTGCTCTTTGGCGAAGGGGTAATACTTCTCCGACTGGAGCATGGCTTCGTCCCAGGTCAGCTGGAGTTCATCGTAGGCGACCTCAAAACTGGCCCGGTAAACCCTGAGCATGCGGTGTATTTCCTGCGCGGCGCCTTCGCCGATCTGGCAGCCCATCTGGCGATGGGTGCCATGCACTCTGATGATTTTGGGTTCGGTATGTGTTGAGTGACTCATGGTGTCCTGACTCTCACTGCAGCGAGGTTAAATAGCGGCCCTGAAGGCCACTGACAGTATGCCTCAGGAACCGCCGTTCGCACAATTCAGATCAACCCCTGCGCGGATTGCCAGCAAAAGCCGCATGGGGAGAGGAAATTGCAACGCAAATGCACAACAGGGGGCTTCTTACTGCGGCGCCTCGTGAGATTTTTCCTGAACAGGGGTAACCAGCACCTTATCCACGCGGTGCTCATCCATATCCACAACCTCAAACCGGTATCCCTGACGCTCAAAGCCATCTGTCTCCGAGGGGATGCGGCCCAGACACGCCATGACAAATCCGCCCACGGTCAGGTACTCGCCTTTACACTCACTGCGCAGCTTATCCTCAAGATCAAATTTCATCTCAAACTCGTCTAGAGCCAGAAGGCCGTCAACCAGCCAGGAGCCATCCGGGCGCTGCACCATTTCGGATTCTGCAGATCGATCCTCAGGAGAAGGAAATCCGCCGACAATAGCCTCCATGATGTCTTTGAGCGTCACCAATCCCTCAATACCACCATGTTCACCCAGGACAAGCACCATATACTGACCCGATTCTCTGAGCGTCTGCAGCAAACTCAGGACAAACGCGTTTTCGGGCACATATAACGCAGGCTGCATCAGTGACTGAAGATCAGTGTCCTGGCCTTTGAACATGGCTGTCCAGATGGATTTCACAGAGACAACACCCACCGGTCGGTCAAGGCTGCCCTTACACACCGGGAAATAGGAGCGACCACTGCTTGCCAGCTTATGCCAGTTTGTCTCTTGGGGAGCATCAATATCCAGCCAGTCAATCTCTATATAAGGTGTCATCACACTGCCCACCCGACGTTGATCCAGGTCAAGGACGCGCTCGACAATATCGTGCTCAACCGGCTCGAATACGCCCGTCCGGGCGCCTTGCTCCATCAGGATATTGATTTCTTCTTCGGTGATAGGTGGTTCTGGGGAGGGTTTTGCGCCAACCAGCCGCACAACCGCCTCGGTGGATATTGTCAGCAGCCGGACGGCTGGCGCGGCCAGCTTTGCCAGCACCTGCATAGGGCGCGCAATCCGGCTGGCAATTCCTTCGGCGTTGTTAAGCGCCAGCCGCTTGGGGGCCAGCTCGCCAATAACCAGCGATAGATAGGTTGTCCCCAGCACCACTATGGCAACACCAATCGCCTCACTGTATGGCCCTATCAAAGGGACTTCACTCAAGCTGATTGCCAGTTCCTGGGCAATTGTTGCACCGCCAAAGGCCCCCGCCAGGATTCCAATCAGGGTGATCCCGATCTGCACCGTGGACAGGAATCGATTGGGAGACTCGATCAATTCCAGGGCAGCGCGGGCGCCTGCGTTTCCTGCTTCTGCCAGCCGCTGGAGACGCGCCGAGCGGGCAGACACTACCGCCATCTCCGACATGGCGAACACCCCGTTGGCAAGTACCATCAGGACAATCAGGACAATCTCTAAGGCAACTTTTGACAGCATATTTGACTCCACTGTCTCCAAAAAAGCGAACTGAGGTAACTGGCATTTGCGACGTAATTTAATCAGGGGTATACCGCCAGCCAATATCGCGTCTTCAAGCTTACAGAGATAATAACATATCTTCCAGATTGTCCAGCCTGCCCATCTCCTCACCAGTGAAAGTCCTGTTTACAACCACGCCCGCACCCGGTACGATCATGAGGGATCCGTACCACACCTGAAAGGCAGGCATCATGGGATTTCATGGAAGAGGCTGGTTTGCCTATATACGCGCCGACGACAGCGAGCGTCCCAAAGTCACCGGGGACCTGGTCCGGCGGGTGATGGGCTACGCACGTCCCTACCGGCTGAGCATCATCATCGTCTTTATTGTCATCCTGATCACCACCGGGCTTGGCCTGCTGACCCCCCTCATCCTGCGCGACCTGATCGACAACACCCTGCCCAACGGGAATATCGCCCGGCTGAACCTGCTGGCTGCCGGGCTGGTCGTGATCCCGCTGGTCACCGGCGGCATCCGCGTCTACCAGCGCAAGCTCAATGCCAGCATCGGCGAAGGGGTGATCTACGACCTGCGGGTGGGCCTGTTCAACCACCTCCAGCGCATGTCGCTGCGCTTTTTCACCAACACCAAAACCGGCGAGCTGATGAGCCGCCTGAACAACGATGTGGTCGGGGCGCAGCGCGCCATTTCAAGTACGCTGGTTGATCTGGTCACAACGACCATTCAGACCGTCGCCACGCTTGCTGTCATGATCACGCTGGAATGGCGGCTGACGCTGATCGGGATCGCCGTTCTGCCATTCTTTCTCATTGCTGCCCGGAAGATCGGCGTGGTGCTCCGCGATATCCGGCGCGAATCGCTGGAAGTCAACGCCGAGATGAACGCGATGATGAATGAGACGCTCAATGTCAGCGGGGCGCTGCTGGTCAAACTGTTCGGGCGCGCCCGGACTGAGGTCGAGCGGTTTCGTTCCCGCGCCGAGCGGGTGCGCGATATGGGCGTCCGGCAGGCGGTGGTCGGCAGCGGTTTCTTTGTGATCATCGGGCTGGTCGCCGCAGTTGGCACGGCGCTGGTGTACTGGATCGGCGGGCATCTGGTCTTGCAGGATGTATTCTCAGTCGGGACGATTGTCGCCTTCAGCGCCTACCTCACCCAGCTTTACGGATCGCTCCAGGCCCTCACCAACGCGCCGGTGGACTTCGTCACGTCGATGGTCAGCTTTGAGCGCGTATTTGAGGTCATTGATCTCCCGCTGGACATTGATGAAGCGCCGGATGCGGTGCCTCTCGACAGCGTGAAGGGTGAACTGGTATTTGAGGAAGTCACTTTCAAATACGCGGCTGGCGATGAGAACCTGCTCTCCAACGTTCAGCGTTACGGGCGCATGGACAATGTCCATGCAGTGCTCTCTGGTTACAACGGCGCAAGGCAAGCGCCCTCCGACAGCGCCGCCCCAAAGACCCAGGCCCGCGATCATGCTCTTGATCAGGTGGCCTTTACCATCCAGCCGGGGCAGCTTGTCGCGCTGGTCGGGCCCTCCGGCGCGGGCAAAACCACCCTCACCTACCTGATCCCCCGGCTCTACGATCCGGACGAGGGGCGCATCCTCCTCGATGGTCATGACCTGCGCAGCCTGACGCTGGATACCCTGTCCAACCATATCGGCATGGTGACGCAGGAAACCTACCTGTTCCACGACACGATCCGCACCAACCTGCTCTACGCCCGGCTGGATGCTCCCCAGGCCGACCTGGAAGCGGCCTGCAAGGCGGCTAATATCCACGATTTTATTGCCAGCCTGCCCGATCAGTACGATACTATTGTTGGAGAGCGCGGCTACCGCCTGAGCGGCGGCGAAAAGCAGCGCATTGCCCTGGCCCGCGTCATTCTGAAAGACCCGCGCATCCTGGTGCTGGATGAAGCCACCAG
>JAFGNO010000210.1 GCA_016926985.1 Anaerolineae bacterium | reverse complement strand
GCCTTATGCTATAGACGTTCAGATAATGTTCTGAACAAATCACCCTGGTTTTACGCATAGAATCAGCATCCAAGTGTTCAGATTATTTTCTGACAAGCTATAGCATAAGGCCCAAATAGGTTTTTAGTACTACATACAGAACTTTTCGGGCAGGACTTTCGTCTATACATATAGAAGCAGGGAATAAGCTGGGTGTTGTTTTACCGGGGTATGTGTATTGGGAAGGTGGAGGTGGTATGATGTCATTTATACTGGCTCTGGAGGAAATCTATACATCCTGCGGCAACTTTACGGTTGTGACAGTCAATGAGGGGGAACTTGTTGCGCTGTTGGGGTTGGTTCCAGAAGACCAGGAATGGGTCGAGGTAGTGCCCACCGGACGGATGGTCGAGGACACGCTTTGGGGCCGGCTCCCGCTTTACCAGGTGATTCTGCTCAACCAGCCTGCAGAATGAACGAACTGTTGCTATCGGTTGGCCCCACTCAACCCGTGTGGGGCTTTTTATGCAATTCTTTGCCGTTGAGCCTGTATGCCAGCCAGAACAGCCACAGGCTGCGGCTGAGGCGAGGCCAGCGGATAAGCAATTCTTCTGCCTGCTCTCTGCCAATCTGGCGTGGGCTGAATCGATCCATATTATAGGCCCCAATCAGGGCTTGAATGGCCCCGGTTGCCTGTTTGAAACGTGCTGACCAATCTCCCCCCCAGCGCGGCGGGGCATCTCTGATACCTTGCAGCTCCGACGCCAGCATGGCGCAAAATTCCTCGGCTGTCTGGTCGGGCTGTGGCACAAGGTGAAAGCGGCCCCCGGCGTTGACCAGATCGTGATAGAGCACTTTGAGTATTTGACCGGGCGGCAGCCTCTTGAGGATTACACGACGCAAGTATGATCTCGCAGCAACCCCTGCAGCCCCAACGCCCATAGCAGCAGGGACCAGACCGGCCAGCCAGAGCCAGTTAGCTCCTCGCCTTTCAGATGGGATTGTCCCTGCCTCCGGGGCCAGATCGTCATCTTCCCCTTCATCATAATCGGGCCAATCAACCCACTCTGCCCCATGCGACACAGCGGGCAAGCTGCCGGTTGGCTCAAACCTGATCCAACCGTAATCGGGAAAATAAACCTCCGGCCAGGCATGCGCATTGATTGCCATCACCTGGTAGGCGCTGCTTTCAGGACTATAGGTTCCAGAGGTATATCCGGAAGACAGACGCGCCGGGATGCCCACACTGCGCGCCATCACGACAAAGGCAGAGGCATAGTAGTCACAATAACCCATTTGAAGGTCAAACAGAAAATAATCGACTGCATCCTGACCGGCAGGCGGCGCTTCGATATCCAGTGAGTACTCAAACGCTCTCAGGGCAGTTTGCAGGGCCAATGCCCGATCGTAGGTTGTACTGCTCCCGGCGGTGACTGCTTCAGCCATTTCCCGGACCCGTTCGGGCAGGCTGTCGGGAAGATCCAGATATCCGGCAATTACCCAATCCTCATAGGCCGGGTCCGGCGGATTTCGGAGATCGTCCGGCGAGGCTACCGGCACCCATGATACGACATCGTAAGCTGATTGAGCAATCACTCCCGTCAGAATCAGGGGATCGGGGTCGCCTGCAGCAAGCCAGGCCCCTTCAACCGCCTGACTGATCCGGATAACCCGGCCCGCTGAGAAAACCTGCTGTGTTGGATGCACCATCCGATACTGTTCACGAAGCAGGGTATAGTAGGGTGGGGGTTCGAGCGTGGCAGGCCACACCGGGGACACGCTGGCGGAACTGGTTGGGCGAAGGGTTTGCCGCCACCCGCCGCCTGTATAGCGATCATAACTGGTTGCCCGGAAGTAGAAATTTCCTCCAGCGACATCGGGAATATAGACAGTCATCACCAAAACTTCGGCAAGCTCCGGCCCGCCAGATAGCAGATTTTCGGTGGGCCATACACCTGCGGCCCCTCCGTCTGCAGGGCCGGGGGATGATGAGCCAGAGGTTCCTTCCCCCTGCCCCTCAGCATATCCGTCACGGGCAAATGTCTTATCCACCCATTCCTTGAAAGCGGGCCCGGTTACGATGATGGCGATGATCATGCTTGCTGCCGTCAGCCCGGCAACAAGTGCGTTCCAGCCCCACCAATCCAGGTCGATGCCGTAAGGCATCAGGCGTTGCCATTCCCGGTCTTTGGCTCTGAGCTGCTGGTCTCCCAGCAGCAGTACCCCGGCGGCAGCGCCCAGGACCAGCATATCCCAGCCTTCATTTGAATTAAACAGATTAATGCCGATGCCGATCTGGACAAGGATAAACATCCACCAGATCAACCGCTGCCGGATCACAGCCCAGGCAATCATACCCGACATGGATACCACCAGCCCGGAAAGCGCTGTTCCCATGGCGATCTGTCCGACCCGCCAGTTGCCTGACCCGGAGCGGAACGTGACATCGGTTTGGAGATTGTAGATATAAATTGAAAGCCGATCCTCGAATGCCCGCCAGGTCGGCAGATCGGGTTGTGGTTGCGCGGGGCGATCGCACCCCAGTATGGATGCGGTTGGGGCAATTGCCTGTTGATGCAGCCAGTTCTGGTAAGTTTGGACCTCAACGTAAGCCTGCAGCGGGTGGTGGATTATCTGGCTATGATACTGGATGGAAAAGGACAGGCTGAGCAGCACCATGATAACTGCAGCCGCCCGTCCCCGGTTGAATGCCAGCGCAGTTACGACGCCGGCTGCTGTGCCAAAAACTGTGCTCCACAGCAGTACAGCGTGTGGACGAAGCCAGTGGCCTTCAATCAGTGCAATGGGCAGGCTGGCAATCAACAATCCTGCCAGCAGACAAACGGACCATTCACGGATAGTCCAGCCAGAAAAGGGCAGCCGTGCAAGAAGCGTGGCCCAGGTCAAGTGGCTGTTCCTTCGCCGGGCTGCGCGCGCACAATCACTTTGCCAAATCCGGTGACAAAGAAATCCCAATCACCGGTGCCCTGGGCAGCCGGTTCAGCGGCAATCCCGGGCTGTTTTTCAATACACTGGACCCGAATGCCCTGCTGCACCAGTAAGGAACGAATAGTATCAATCGACACGGCCTGTTTCCCGCCACCAAAAGTTTCCGCATCGAAGAGCAGTACCTCTTTGGCGACGGCTCGCAAGGCCCGGTTCATCAGGAACTCACACCAGTCCTGTGACTGGGAAGGGGTTATGACCACAAGCGAGTGTCCCTGGGCAATACGCGGCTGGAACTTCTGGAGCAGCGCATCAAGCGTGATATTTTCCTGTGTCTCAATCGGAGCCAATGCCCGGAGAATCTCCCACAGCTGGCCGCTGCCTCTAGCCGGGGGAACGATAATCGGGTCCGGCCCGCAGGTAAATAAACCAATGCCGGTTCCCTGGTTTAAGAAATACCATGCCCAACTGGCTGCCCAGATAATGCCATATTCCAGGGTGGATTCCTGTCCTGTTCCTGCGTGAAATGCATCCTGAGTATCCAGCAATATCCAGGTGTCGCCGCCTGAGAACTGGTCAAATTCCTTCACCTTCAGGTCGCGGTGACGGAGCGATAGCGGCCAGTGGATCCGCCGGACGGGATCGCCAGGAGTGTAGTCGCGGATGCTGCCAACCGAGGCCGTCTCCATGACATTCTGCACCCTCACTGCTGAGGAGCCCTGCCCACCGCCGGGGGGAATTCTCAGTGCAAGATGGTGAAGCACAGGCGGATAGACCAGCACCTCCTGCGATTGCTTGTAATGTATCTCGCCCCGAACCACGCCAAGGATATCACCGAAGCGCAGGGTGGTTGGCCCTATCTGGAAAAGCCCGCGCTGTGCAGCTACAGAGGTCTCGCGCCAGCTGGTTTCGCCGTTACCGTTTGCCGTTCTGACTTTTGAGATGTTATGACCGGGAAGGGTAGAATAATCGACGATTTCCGCCAGAAGAATCGGGAGCGGTGTGTTATTCCTGAGCACAAACAATTCTTCCAGCCGGTCGCCCACCTGCGACCAGGCGTGGAGCAGTTTGCGTTCGAGACTGACTGCTTGCAACTGCCAGAATACCCAGCCAAGCCCGGATAAAAGAGTAAAGCCAAGCCCGGATAAAATTGCTATCCAGGCTCGCCCGGGTAGCAGAATTGCTGCGATTATCAGCCCGGCAAAAACGGCTAGCAGCAATGGATGGGCCATATGGACACAGGAGATTGCTTCGGTAGTCTCCCGTCGATAGAGAACCCATTCCTTTGACTGACTGCGTTGGCTGGAAGATTCAGATGCCATGCTGATCAGATGAAAGCTGACTGAACTATCTGCCATCATTATGAAGGATTGAGTGGCTTTTGTCACTCAATACCCTGCACCTGTTGGCGTGGCAGTGGATTGCGGCCCTTCTGAACGGTATACTTGGCTGCAATAACGATTGGAGAAAAAACATGGCTGTTGAACGTATTCACAACAATGTTGTCGTCAGCATGACTTACCGGCTTACCGTGAATGGCGAGTTTATTGAGGAGGCGGATGAGACCGATCCGCTGATATATTTACATGGACATGCCAACATTATTCCGGGGTTGGAGCGTGCGCTGGTTGGACTTAAAGTGGGTGAAACGAAGGTTGTTAAGGTTGATCCGAAAGATGCCTATGGGGAATATGACAAAGACAGCATCATTGTGCTGAGCCGGGATGAAATACCCGCTGAGATAGCGCCCCAGGTTGGAATGCTCCTCACACTTGAAGATGATGATGGCGACTTTATGGATGCAGAAATCTCCGAAGTGGACGAGGAATCGATCACCCTGGACCTGAACCATCCTCTGGCAGGCAAGCAGCTAAAATTCGAAATCAAGATTCTGGATCTGCGCGACGCTACCGAAGAGGAGTTAGATCACGGACATGTACATGGCGATCATGGGCACGATCATTGATCCATGCATTTGATCCTCGCCTCTCAATCACCACGACGCCGCGAGTTGCTGGCCCTGACTGGCTTGGACTTTGAGGTCTTGCCGGCTCTCACCGACGAGCAGCAGCAGCCTGGCGAGATGCCGGAAGACTATGTTGTACGGTTGAGCCGGGATAAGGCGTTTTCAACCAGGAGCGAACAACCCGAAACGGTTATCCTGGCGGCAGATACCATTGTGGTGGATAGAGATGAGGTGCTGGGCAAGCCGGAAAACGCTGCCCAGGCCTGTCGCATGTTAACGCAGTTGCGAGGCCGAACGCACATAGTTTACACAGCAGTAACGGTTTTGGCTGCGACAACAGGCAAACATAAGGCCCAGATAGTGGGAAGCCCTGTTACGATGCGCCATTATTCTGATCAGGAGATTGCTGACTATATTGCCACCGGCGACCCCTTTGACAAGGCTGGTGGCTATGCAATCCAGAACAGCGGGTTCCGTCCGGTTAACCGGTTCGACCATTGTTTTGCGAATGTTATGGGCCTGCCCCTCTGCCATGTGGCTGTGCTTTTGAAGCCTTATGGAATGACAGTCAACAATGGGATTGCCACTGCCTGCCAGCAGCATCTGAGCTACCGCTGCCCGGTGTATGGCGCTATCCTGAACATCTGATCCATCTGGTTCTTCAGATCCGTCAAGTCTGCAACTGTCCCGGTTATGTCTAATATAGGGGCTGTGCTACAATGCTTGTATATTTACAGTAACCGGGAAAGAAGATGCCTGAACAGCTCGAAGTGGAGATAAAATTCTTTCTGGAAGATCCGGAAAGGATACGTGCTGCGTTGCCTGCTCTGGGTGTCATTCACCAGGGCTTTCGTAATGAGTTGAATATCCACTTCGATACCAGTTCGCGCAGCCTCTCTGCTCAGAATATCGTGCTCCGCTTGCGCGAGATACAGGCAGGCCAGCACCTATCCTACTTGCTGACATTGAAGACCCCGGTGAGAAACGGCGATCCGGTTCTCAGTATCCGGCGTGAGATTGAACTGTCTGTAGATGATGGTAAAGCACTTCAATCCATCCTGGCGATTCTTGGTTATATCCCCTGCTGGCGCTATGAAAAACGGCGTGACATTTATATCTATGAGAAGCTTGAGATTGTGATTGATCAGCTGCCTTTTGGGTGGTTTACCGAAATTGAAGGCCCGGCTGATTCAATCAAGAATTTCGCTGGCAAACTCGGCCTTAGCCTGGACCAGGGAATTCGATTGACCTATGCCCAGATATTCGAAAACATACGTCAGGTATTAGGTCTTGGGCTTATGGACATGACCTTTGAATCGTTTAAAGATATAACCGTGCTGCCAGAGCACTATCTTGGCGGGGGGCGGTGATCGGACAGCAACTGCAAAAACCCGGCAGTCCGGCTGATCTGGGGCTAATCAACAAGTCTTTTTGTTATTAGGAGAGTGAAATGGCAACCCTACCTGATGGGAGAATGCTTCCTGGCAAATTGATTATTGTGGAGGGAATCGACGGCTCAGGGAAAAGCACCCAGCTTGACCTGCTCCGCAAATATCTTATTGGTGAAGGATACTGTGTTGCTTTCTCGGAGTGGAACTCGTCGCCAATCGTAGGCGGGGTTACCCGGCGCGGCAAGAAGAAGCAGCTTCTGACACCGTTGTCGTTCAGCTTGATACACGCTGCGGATTTCTCAGATCGCATGGAGCGCCAGATGCTCCCGGCGCTAAAAGCAGGTGCTATTGTGCTGGCAGACCGTTATATCTACACAGCCTTCGGGCGCGACGTGGCGCGGGGGCTGGATCCAGATTACGTGCGTAAGTTGTACAGTTTTGCCATTCGCCCAACCATAGCCTTCTATTTCCGCGTGCCACTGGAGGAATCGCTCAACCGTATTCTCACCGGACGCCCTCAGCTCAAATACTATGAGGCCGGGCTGGATATCGGCCTCAGCGAAGACCCTTACGAGAGCTTTACCCTGTTTCAGTCCAGAATCCTGGAAGAGTACGATCGGATGGTCGATGAGTTTGGTCTGACTGTCATTGATGCCACCCGACCGCTGCTGGAGCAGCAGGAGGAGGTCAGACAGATCGCCGAGCCACACCTGCACAATGTTATATCAGTCAAGCAGAGTGCATGGGCAGAAGTGCTTACCAAAAAAGGTTTACATGGGCGCTACTTAGAGCATATATTCCCGGAGCAGGCTGAATGATGAGCAAAAACAAACGCACTCCTGAGTTCTATGGTTATGATTTGCTGAAAGAGCAGGTTGAGTCAATAAAAGGCCGCCTGATCGTCCTGGAGGGTACTGATGGCGTGGGGCGCTCCAGCCAGATCGCGTTGCTGCGCGAGTGGCTGGAGAATGAAGGCTATGCTGTCGCAACCAGTGGGTTAAAGCGTGGACAGCTGGCAGGAAAAGGGCTTGGCGAGGCCATGGAAGGGCATACACTTGGCGAGACAACCTTCAACCTGCTCTATGCAACTGACTTTGCCGATCGCCTTGAGCGAGAAATTTTGCCCGCCCTGCGGGCCGGTTTTATCATGCTGACCGACCGGTATTTTTACTCAATCATCGCGCGGGCGGTCGTGAGAGGCGTTGATCCGACCTGGATGCACGAACTCTTTTCTTTTGCTCTGGTACCCAACATCGTCTTTTATCTGCAGGCAGATGTAATTGACCTGGTGCCGAGAGTGATCAATGCCCGTGGGTTTGACTACTGGGAATCCGGTCTGGACTACCTGCGTGGGCGCGATTATTATGCAAGTTTCATCACCTATCAACGCGACCTGCTTGCCCAGTTTGCATACATGACAGACGAATACGGTTTTGTTTGTATTGATGCCACGCGATCCATGTATGATGTTTTTCAGGATCTCCAGGCTGCTATTAAAACCGTCATAGCCGATATGAAGCTGCCCACGCCATCCGCCGACGATAAGGCGTAATTCACTACCGCCCAAGGAGGGGAACGTCATGTCAGGTGAGAATACCGCTCTTGAGCCACTGTTGGCTGACGAACAGCGGCTGCTTGAATATCTGACCACCTCATCATCGGCGCCAATTGCCCGGCGGGCACAGATCGTTCTGGGGTGGCAGGCGGGAGAGGATGAATCTGTCATTGCCGAGCGGGTTGGACTGACTGTCCGCACCGTCCGGCGATGGATACAGGCCTTTAAGCAGGATAGAATGGATATTTTCCCGGACCCAGGACTGGCAGACGGGGCAATTGAATCTGGTGAGGCTGCCCCAGAAGAAGTGGAGCGCCCATCGGTGGCGGACATATGTCGTCTTTATGCTGTTGATATGGCGCATGCCCACCAGGTGGCAGAGTTGGCTGCCAGGCTGTTTGAGGGGATGGTGGAAACCCATGGACTTCCGGGACATTACGCCACCACAGCCTATTATGCCGGTCTGCTTCACAATATCGCTTATGCCGGAGGGCGCGCCAGACATCATACACGTGGAAGAGATATTCTGCTGGACACTCCCCTGTCAGACCTGGGCTATGACGATCGCGCGGTCATTGCCGTCACCACTGCTTTTCACCGCAAAAAATGGTATGAAGGACGGCAAAAGCTGGAACATTCTTACCGTGCGCTGCCCAAAAACCAGCGTCTTGCTGCCCTAAAACTGTCAGCACTGGTCCGAATTGCGGATGGCCTAGATTACTCACAAAGCCAGTCCACCCGGATCGTCACCATTGGGCGTGATTGCAACGGCGTGGTCATTGTTGTGGATGGGCCCTTTGCCCTGTATGACTCGGCTCGTGCTGACCTGAAGGCGGATTGCTGGCGGTCGATCTTTGACGTACCGGTATCCGTTACTTTGCTAGGCGAGGTTGTTTTACATGAGGGCGGAGGCTACAAAAGACCGTCGCCCGGTATCACGCCTGATGACCTGATGAGTGAAGCCGGACGGAAGCTGTTCCGGTTCCACTTTGAGCGCCTGCTTCAGAATGAGCCAGGTACGCGTAAAGGCGTTGACCCTGAGGCGCTGCACGATATGCGGGTCGCATCCCGACGCATGGGGGCGGCGTTGCGTGTTTTTGGCGGGTATTACACCAAAGACGCTCGCCGTGCTCTGAAAAGGGGGATCAGTAATACACGCCGGGCGCTGGGCCGGGTTCGAGACC
The DNA here is from genome assembly GCA_016926985.1 of Anaerolineae bacterium. GTDB lineage: Bacteria > Chloroflexota > Anaerolineae > Aggregatilineales > UBA3940 > JAFGNO01. Next base: position 10,062 of record JAFGNO010000210.1, on the reverse strand, counting down.
TCGACGTATTCCTGGAAAACGCCCAATCCTATGTATCCCAATTGCCGGATGACCAAAAGAATGTACTGGACAGTGTATTTGAAGTGTGTAATAAGCGCCGGGAAAAAGCGCGTAAGAAGATGTTTGCCTACCTGGATGGCGAGGATTACAGCAACTTTGTTGATTTTATGGAAACACTGGTAACGTCACCTGGCGCAGCGAGCCAAAAGAAGCGCAACAAGCCGGTAAATGAGGCTGTTTCTAAAACCATATCAAAGGGCTGTAAGAAAGTATATGCCTATACAGAGCATCTCCCGGGAGTATCGCTTGCTTCTCTGCATAAGCTCAGGATTGAGACCAAGCGGCTGCGCTATACCCTGGAGTTTTTTCGGGAGGTGCTGATTGAGGAAGCAGACGAAGCAATTGCCGGGCTGGTGCAGCTTCAGGATCTGTTAGGCGAGCTGCATGATGCCGATGTTGCCCAGGATCTGCTGCGTAAAACCATGGCTGGGATTTTGAAAAAGACTCGTAAAGAGCAGAAACGGGCCATCGACCCGGTGGATATGCCATCCTTAGCTGGCGTTGTTGCCTATATTGAGGACCGGGAAAGTGTCATCCTCCGACTGCAGGAGGATGTGCTCGACCTGTGGCAGACAGTTGTTCTGGGCGACCTGAAGGAAAATCTTCAGCGGGTGCTGGATTCGCTTTAGTATTTTGCAATGTCCACACAATCACTCCTGCTGCGGGCTGTTATTAACAGGCAGGATAAATCCACAGCTGACCTGCGCTTCTGCTGCATGGCCAAGGAAGAGTACACGTGCTTGAAAAAGTCAATCTGAATCAGGTGCTCTCAAAAAAAGACTATCTGGACCGCATGCCTGCCCTGCGGAGCCGTCTGGGTGTTCTGCAGCAGGCCTGTCCGCTCACGGGAACTGCAGTTATTACTGTACTTGAGGGTTGGGACGCATCTGGCAGGGGAACGCTCCTGCCAGCGCTGGCCTCGTGTTTTAACCCTTCTTACCTCTCCATTTATACCGACAGAACATTGTATCCGCCTGAGCAGGTGTCTCCCTGGATGCGCCGCTACTGGGAGCATATTCCTCACTACGGGCATCATACTATCTTTGATGGAAGCTGGTATGCCAGAGTGCTTGGCGAACGAGTGGAAGGGATTATCTCCCAGCGGAATTGGCGCACTGCATACCGGGACATTATTGACTTTGAACGCATCCTGACAGATGACGGCATAGTGCTTGTCAAGGTGTTTCTACATATCAGCCGTAAGGAACAGAAAAGACGCTTTAAAATGATTGAGGCCGATCCTGAGCAGGCGTGGCGGATCCAATCGGCAGATCGACGGCGCCAAAAAGGCTATGACCAGTATCTGCTGGCTATAGAAGAAATGCTGGAACGCACCTACACCGAATGGTGCCCCTGGCATATCATCCCGGCTACATCACTGCGCTACGCACATATCCAGATGTTCGAGACGCTGATTGCCAGGATTGAAGCAGCGCTGGGCGATCAGGCGCCAGAGCCAGATCTCCGTCAACCGACTGCCCCTTATGACGCAGCAGTACGCCGCGCCCTGGAATCTGCTGGCGAGGAACTGTGATGTTAAATACATTGGACCTGACCGCAAAACTTGATGTTGAGGAGTACGCAAAAGCCCTGGTTCGCAGTCAGCTTCAACTTCGCGATCTCGTTCAGCGGTATTATCGACAACAGAGATCGGCCGTGGTTGTTATAGAACACATGCCCGCAGTCAGGGCTGGCAATATTATCCACCGTGTTATAGAACGCATTGACCCGCGCAACTACAGGGTATACAGCGGCGAAATTGCGGAACAGGATACACACCCACTCTATCCCTTCTGGATCAGACTCCCTTTGCCCGGGCAAATAACCCTCTTTCATGGAAGCTGGTATGAACGGGTGCTGTCTGGGCGCGTTGCAGGGCGGGTATCGGAGGAGGAATACCAGCGGGCCTATCACGAGATTAATACATTCGAGCGCCAGGTGGTTGATGGCCAGATTGTCCTGCTCAAGTTCTGGCTCCATCATGACTATGAAGATTGCACAAACCTTCTGAACCCTGAGCAAATCCCGACCCGGCAGGAGTGGAATGCCCTGGTGGCAGCAGCCAATGATGTTCTTTTAAACTGCAGCCTGCTGATTGCCCCCTGGACATTGGTACCTGCCAGGGAGCCGCTTTATGCGCAGGTTGCGGTGCTTGATACACTGGTAGATGCGCTCGCCGATGCCATCAATCACCAGCCACCGGACCCCTTCAAACCGGGGTCAGGCAAGGGAAAGAGCCGAGGAAAGAAAAAGAAGAAGGAAAAGACCGGCTAGATTACCACAACAGGAGACCGAAATGGAATACACCAATCTAGGACGCACCGGCCTGAAGGTGAGCAGGCTTTGCCTGGGAACCATGAATTTCGGGCCACAGACCGAAGAGGCCGACAGTTTTACCATCATGGATCAGGCGCTTGATCACGGGATCAACTTCTTTGATACTGCCAACGTCTATGGATGGAAAGTCGGGGAGGGTATCACTGAGCAAATTATCGGGCGTTGGTTCGCCCAGGGTGGGGGACGGCGGGAAAAGGTTGTTATTGCTACCAAGGTATATGGCAGGATGGGAGACTGGCCCAATGAAAATGGCCTGTCAGCCCGGCATATCAAGCGCGCCTGTGAAGACAGCCTCAAGCGCATGCAAACGGATCATATTGATCTCTACCAAATGCACCATGTGGATAGAGACACTCCCTGGGAAGAGATATGGCAGGCAATGGAGCAGCTTGTGCGCGAGGGGAAAATCCTCTATGTGGGGAGCAGCAACTTTGCAGGATGGCATATTGCGCAGGCTAACGAGCGTGCTGCCAGGCGGAATTTTATGGGACTTGTCTCCGAGCAGAGTTTATATAACCTGACCGAACGCACACTGGAGCTGGAGGTCATCCCGGCCTGCGAGAGCTATAGGCTGGGCCTGATCCCGTGGAGCCCGCTGGCCGGGGGGCTGTTGGGTGGAGCCTTGCAGAAAGCAGCGACTGGACGCCGTGCGCGCGAACATATTCAGGAGCGAGCCGAAGAACTCCGTCCCCAATTGGAGAAATACGAGGCGTTATGCCAGGAACTGGGTGAAGAACCGGCCCAGGTGGCGCTTGCCTGGCTGCTCAAGAACCCGATTGTTACGGCGCCCATTATTGGCCCCCGCACACAGGAACAATTGGAAGGCAGCCTGCACACGCTGGACATTGTTCTTGAGGATGACACCATGGAGAAGATCAACGAAATCTGGCCCGGTCCCGGGGGACCATCCCCAGAAGCCTATGCTTGGTAGGCATATGACCAACATACAGGGCAGTCTTTCGGGCTGCCCTGTTATGTTTTGAGATTCGATCAATGGCCGCTTCTTCAGCCCACTACCAGGCACGGGTTAAGGCTTTCGGTGAGCTGCTGAGGCTGATCCAGCGCGACAAGGTGAATACCCCACTGGACCTGGACGATTGGATTGCTTATCTCACTGCCGGGCATTACCCGCTTTCCCCGGTTTGCCGCTGGTTCATATACGCCATCCAGACTGAATGGCTGCCGCCGGCTCCACCCACCCCACTGTGCGCCGAAATGATTGAGTATGTCCAGTCTGCCTTATTCACCTACCACAGTGACCAAGCTCCTCTGTGGGGGCATATACTCCGCGTGACCGGGTGCGCCTGCTGGCTTGCTGAACAACGCCATATCGATCCTGAAGAATCGTTTCTTGCTGCCGTCCTGCACGATCTGCACAAGAACGACGAGGCCTATGGACGGGGTCACGAGGAGATGGGCGCGGCCCATGCCCGGAGACTCCTAAAGGATTTTCTTCCCCCACACAGTGTTGAGCGCATAGCCAATGCCATTGCGATTCACCCAGATAGGCCCCCTTCATCCTGGCTGGTGGCATGTGTACTGCATGATGCGGATAAATTGGACAAGATTGGCGCGGCTGGATTGCTGCGCCGGGCCAGCGCGGCAGATGACCCTCTCTTCATCTGTATAGCTCTTGACCGTCTGATTGACGACTATGAAGCTTTTCCCATCCCCTGTCTTGCGGTCACAGGCCCCCTGCTGGCACAGAAGGCTGCTTTTATGGAAACACTCCTTCGTTACAGTGACGCTGTATGTGATGAATAAAAAACCGGGGAGGCTTTTACTCCTCCCCAGGCTGGGTGTTTATGGCTGATACTCAGCCAGGCTGACTGGCTGTTGGTGCTGGTTCCTCATCCTTTTCGACCTGAGAGAAGGTTAACTCATCATCGACATAGTCAATAACAACAACCTGCCCGCCCGCGAATTTTCCCGACAGAAGTCTGTCCGACAGGGCGTCCTCGATCTGGTTCTGAATCACCCGGCGCAGGGGGCGGGCGCCATATTCAGGATCATATCCTTGATCGGCCAGATACTCTTTGGCCGGTTGGGTCAATTGGATGATGAGGTCATGTTCGTTGACCCTTTCCTGCACACGCTCAATCAATAAATCAACGATTGCTGTTATTTCACCCTTGGAGAGAGCACGAAAGACAATAGTTGCGTCAACACGATTCAAGAACTCAGGCCGGAACTCCCTGCGCAGGTTATCCATGAGCTTTTTGCGCATATCGTCGTATTCTTCATTGGCGTCTTCGTCATCCTCTCTGGGTATTTCAAACCCCAGCGATGTGCGGCGGCGGATCAGGTCCGCGCCGATGTTGCTGGTCATGACGATGATGGCATTCCGGAAATCGACTGTGCGCCCACGGGCATCCGACAGGTGTCCCTCCTCCATAATCTGGAGGAGCATGTTGAATGCTTCAGGATGTGCCTTCTCAATTTCGTCAAAGACGACAATGGAATAAGGCCGCCGGCGAATGGCTTCAGTGAGCTGACCCGCGTCATCATATCCCACATACCCTGGAGGCGCCCCGACCAGCCGGGCGACAGAATGCCGCTCCATAAACTCGCTCATATCAAGCTGGATGAGCGCGTCCTCGCTGCCAAAGAGAAACTCAGCCAGGGCCTTGGTCAGTTCAGTCTTGCCCACGCCGGTAGGCCCCAGGAAGATAAAGGACCCGATAGGTCGGCGGGGATCTTTTAAGCCGGCTCTCGCCCGGCGCACGGCTTTGCTGATCGCTTCAATTGCCTCTTCCTGCCCAATGATCCGCTTGTGCAGGGCCTCCTCCATCTCCAGCAGGCGCTCGCTTTCCTCGCCCGCAATACGGGTTACCGGGATCCCGGTCCACATTGCGATCATCTCGGCGATATCCTCTGCCCACAGGGTGGCGTGCCCGTCCTCATCCCAGTGCATACGCACGGAATCAAGGAACTGCTCAAGCTCGGCAAGCCGCTCATTCAGGCTATCGATTGTCTGTCCTTCAACCAGCTCGCCGGTTTCAAGGCTTTCCCGGATTTCTTCGATCTCTTTCTCGGCTTTCTTAACATGTGTCGACTCCGGCGATTTGTACATACGGACTCGTGCCGAGCTTTCGTCGATCAGGTCAATCGCCTTATCAGGGAGAAAACGATCGGGGACATAGCGGGCCGAAAGGTGAGCCGCCGACTCGATGGCTTCATCCGAGATTTTCAGGTCATGGTGTTCTTCATATGGCTTGCGGATACCCCTCAGAATATCGATAGTTTCTTCGACGGTAGGCTCTTCCACCATGATGGGCTGGAAGCGGCGCTCAAGGGCTGCATCCGCTTCAATATGCTTACGATATTCCTCCAGCGTGGTCGCGCCAATGCACTGCAATTCGCCCCGCGCAAGCGCCGGTTTAAGGATGTTTGCGGCGTCTACCGAGCTCCCGGCAGACCCCGCTCCCACCAGCATATGAACTTCGTCAATAAACAGGATGCTGTCAGATGATTTCAACTCGTCGATCACCCGCTTGAGCCGTTCTTCAAACTGCCCACGGTACATGGTGCCGGCAACCAGTGACCCCACATCCAGCTGGAGAAGCCGTTTTCCCAGAAGTGGTTTGGGTGTTTCCTTGGCAATAATTCGCTGAGCCAGCCCCTCAACGATGGCGGTCTTGCCAACTCCAGGTTCGCCGATCAAAGCCGGGTTGTTTTTGGTGCGCCGGCTCAATATCTGGATGACGCGCTCGATCTCCATATCACGCCCAACAATGGGGTCGAGTTTCCCCTCCTCGGCAAGGGCAGTGAGATCGGTTGCAAGCTGGTCGACAAGAGGCGTTTTCTGAGACTGTCCGGGCAGGCCGCTCGGATGCGGCATATCCGGGCGACGCCTGCGGCTTCTTGAAGAGGGCGGAGGTAAGGAGGGTGATTCTGATTCTGACGAGGTGGGCCTGTCCTGAATTCGCTTGCGCGTCTGCTTGCGAATCTCAGTTGGAGAGATGCCCAGCTCGTTAAGAATATCAACACCGATTCCCTCATTATGACGGACCAACGCCAGCAGCAGATGCTCGGTCCCAATGTAATGATGGCTCATTCGACGGGCTTCATCTACTGCCAGTTCCAGCACCTTTTTTGTGCCGGGTGACAGGTCAATTTTTGCGGGAGTAATATGGTCTTCTGAGGGGAATTTTCTCGTGATCAGGCTCTCCACCTGCTCGATAGAGAGACCCATTTCCTTGAGAACCCGCCCGGCTACGCCACCTTCCTCCCGCAGCAAACCCAAAAGCAGATGCTCTGTGCCAATATAGTTATGCTGGAGCCGTTCTGCTTCCTCTTGAGCAAGGCTTAAAACACGCCGTGCTCGTTGGGTAAATCGCTGCATTTTATCGGGCATGGCTCAGCCCTCCATCTCGTCATTCAATAAAGACACATTCACGAATTCTAAAAAACACATCTTTTAACGAGTTTGATCGTATCGTATTCACCACGAATCTGCTAGTCTCAGAGCCATCTCTAATACAATTTTAGCATGATGGTTTATATCCGAATCAGAATACCTGATCGGGCAGACTTGACGCTCGCCATCTAACAGCATACCATGAACTCCATAGTGAAAGGCACGCCCGATGCGCGCATATAATCTGGCAATTTTTGATGGCATATCACTCGAAGATATTGAGATTGCTCTGGACCTGCATACCAGACAGCGTGTAAAACCTAACAAATACACGGCATTCACCTGGTCATCCAGCCGCCACAACATGTTTGAGAAATGCAAGCGAAAGTACTATCTGCATTATTACGGGGCACGCAGAGTACGGGAAGCCAATGACCCGGTTGTCAGTGCCATCTGGTGGTTGAAGCAGGCTGCCACCCGGCAGATGTGGATTGGCTCGGTGATCCACCAGGTCGCCCGGAAAACTGTCAAGGCGTGGATTGACGGTAATCCCATGTCCCGAGAACAGGTGGTGAAGGAAGCTGCCGATTACTACCGGGGCGGGGTCAATGCCTCACAACGGGGGATTAAGTTTGACGATCAATGGGTGGTTCTCCTGGATGATATCTACCCGAACCTGCAGACCGGGATTGACAGGGCGCAGGCAGAAACGCGGGTCAACGATCTGGCAAACGCCCTGGTTGAAAGTGAGGCGTTTGCTTTCATCTGCGGGCAGCCAAAGGAAACCATACGCGAACTGGATGAGGAGTTTCAGTCATTTCTCCTTGATAATGTCCCAAAACTGGGCACAGTGCGGGTCTTTGCGATCCCGGATGTCCTGGTGGCTGATGATAAAGCAGGTATGGTCATTGACTGGAAAACCGGTGACATCGAACAGGAAAACATCCGATACCAGATGGGTGTTTACCAGTTATATGTTCATCTGAATTATAACCTGCCCGAAGAGGCTATCACTGTCAGGCTCGCCGATCTCAATACAGGGGAACTTGTTGAGCCGCCAGGTGGGATACCGACCCTGGCAGAGGCAGATGGATGCCTCCGGGGCAGCATCCGCGATATGGTAAACATGATGGAAGACCCGATGTATAACACTGTTTCAATTCGCAAGCACCCGATGACCGACAACCTCAGCCAGTGCCGCTACTGCGGTTTTATGCGGGTGTGTCAGCGCCATGGGGCCGCAATCGATGGGTGATTTTTCAGGAAACTACGTCGGCGAAGTCAATCCGAAGGTCATGACCGTTGAAGGGCCTTTTGGAGCCGGGAAAACCACCTTTGCCATTGAGACGCTGTTTGTCTGGCTGGAAGCGGGGATTGCGCCTGAGAAGATACTGGTCATTGTTCCCCAGAGAACGCTTGCACAACGCTATCTGCTTGCCTTGCGTGATACATCCCGCGGTACGTCAGACATGGTAGATGTTCGCACCCTGGGTGGCCTGGCTAAAGACATCTCCAGCATTTACTGGCCCCTGATTGCCAGAGAGATGGGGTTTGCGGATCTGGCGCAGAACCCCCGGTTTCTGACCATAGAGACATCACAGTACATTATGGCAAGCTTTGTAGAGGCGGCTTTCCAGAAAGGGAAATTTGAGGCGGTCAGCGTTTCACCACATCAAATTGCCCGGCAGGTTCTTGACAACCTTGGTAAAGCGGCGCTGATGGGTATTGATTACCGGAAGGTTCCTGATCTTTTGGCACAGGCCTGGGGTGCCGGGCGCCCCCGCCGACGGATCCTTGCGTACCAGGCTGCCGGGGAGGTCGCCCATGCTTTCAGGCAGTACTGCCTGGAATATCGGCTGCTGGATTACTCGCTTCAGGTAGAGCTGTTTCACCGACTGCTCGAAAAATCGGCATTCCGGGAACAGTATTTTTCAAACCGGACCCACCTGATAGTTGAGCACCTTGAAGAAGAAGCCGCTTTCACGCACAACTTGCTCCGGCAGTGGATTCCCTATCTTGAGGGTGTCCTGCTGGTATATGAATGGTGGGCGGGCTACCGGGTTTTTCTGGGCGCCGACCCGGAGGGGGGATTCCAGCTCTCGCGAGAAGCAGATGGTATCCTGACGCTTGATCGATCGTATATCACTTCAAGCAGTGTGGATGCCTTGCTGCTGGAGGTTGCAAAAAGCATGGATCGTACTGAGGAGAAGCAGCCCGCACCCGGTCAAGAACCTGCGTTCTCGTATCAAACGGTCAGCTTTTTCCCTGAAATGCTTGACTGGGCCGCGGCTGAAATTGCCCATCTGATCAGGGAGAGGGAGACATCCCCTGGCAAGATTGCCGTCCTGGTTCCTTATCTGAGCGACGCACTCAGATTTTCCCTGGGTCAGAAACTTGACCGCTACGGCATCCCACATGTTTCACATCGCCCGTCACGAGCGCTGCGCGATGAGCCGGCTGCACGCTGCACACTGACCCTGGCAGCGCTGGCTCACCCACAATGGGATTTTCGCCCCCATGTGGAAGATGTGGCCCTTGCCCTGCAAATGGCAATTGATGGCCTTGACCCGGTGCGTGCGCAGTTGCTGGCTAAGGTTATCTACCACCCATCCGGTGACTTTTGGTTGACCCCGTTTACTCAGATTAAGCCAACCATGCAGGCGCGGGTCACCTACCTGGCAGGACAACGTTATGAGCAGTTGTTGGACTGGTTAAAGGCCTATCACCAGCAGGCTCCTGTACCACCCGATCATTTCTTCAGCCGGCTGTTTGGAGAAATCTTGTCTCAGCTTGGCTTTGGGTTCCATAACCTTCCAGATGCCGGGCGGATTGTCTCCGAACTGGTTGAATCGGCGCGCAAATTCAGGCTGTCATTGTTTTCTGATGAAAGCCTGGGCATAGACGAAGTTGGTAGACGATATTTTAATATCGTGAACCAGGGCCTGCTTTCAGCCTTATATGTGGACAGCTGGCGCGATGAGCTGGCAGAAGCCGTCTTTATCGCGCCTGCCTATACCTTCCTGATGCGAAATCGTGCAGTAGATGTTCAATTCTGGCTGGATGTCGGTTCGACGGGCTGGTGGGAAAGGCTTGACCAGCCGCTGACTCATCCCTATGTACTCTCGCCCGGCTGGAAACCAGGTGATCTATGGACTGACGCTGATGAAATTGATAAACAGAAGGATATGCTCTTCCGCCTGATGACTGGATTGATCCGGCGCACCCGGAATCATATCTACCTGGGCATTAGCGACCTGGGAGAGCAGGGATATGAGCAGCGGGGCCCAATGCTGCAGATTTTCCAG
>JAFGNO010000209.1 GCA_016926985.1 Anaerolineae bacterium | reverse complement strand
TCGCGCTGGAAAAGGGGTCGAACTTCGCCATCCGCGAGGGTGGCCTGACCGTCGGCGCCGGCGTGATCACGGATATCTTGGAGTAGGGTAGGATAGAGCATGTCTGGGGACCGGTTCACATACAGGTGCCCAGCCTTTTAAGGGTTGCAGATGGCGAAGCAAAAAATACGTATTCGACTGAAAGCATATGACCATCGCGTTCTGGATGAGTCGGCATTGCGAATTGTTGAAGCGGCAGAGCGTACCGGCGCACGGGTAGTTGGTCCGGTTCCGCTGCCAACCAAGATCGAGCGGTGGACGGTTAGACGATCCCCGTTCATCGATAAAGACTCTCAGGAACATTTCGAAATGCGAACGCATAAGCGCCTGATTGATGTGCTGGATCCGGACGCCAAAACGATTGATACACTGACGAGGCTGAACCTGCCTGCTGGTGTTGACATTGAAATCAAGCTTTAGAGAGCCCCTGTAATTCGCAGGTCGCTATTTCTAAAACAGTGAGTACCGTTTGGAAGTGATGGAATAGGGATGATGTCCGGGCAATCGATCTTGTTGCCCTGAGCAGTCCCTTTGGAGGCAATGCCCTATGGTAAAAGGAATCATCGGAAAAAAGATCGGTATGACACAGGTCTTTGACGAGGACGGGAAGAGTACCCCGGTCACGGTGATCCAGGCAGGTCCTTGCTGGGTAACCCAGGTAAAGACCCCTGCATCGGATGGTTATGCGGCAATTCAGCTTGGATTTGATGAAGTTGCGGCAAATGAGACCGATGACACCACAAAGCAGTATAAGATTGAGCGGAAACTGACCAAGCCTGAGCGAGGACACCTTGGGCTGTTGGATCCCAGTGAAAAGCACCCGGATCGGATGCGGAAGGCTCTGAATAATCCCGTCCCTGCCTTGCGTATTCTGCGCGAATTCCGCGTTGATACAGTTGAGGGTGTTGAAGAGGGTCAGAAGATTACCGTGGAGGTCTTTACGGCTGGCGAGCGTGTTGATGTGAGCGGGACAAGCAAGGGGAAGGGTTTCGCTGGAACGATCAAGCGGCATGGGTTCCATCGCGGGCCCAAAACCCATGGTCAGTCCGACCGCGAACGTGCCCCCGGATCGATCAGCTCAACCAGCACGCCGGGCCGCGTCAAGAAAGGTACACGCATGGCGGGCCGTATGGGCGGGCAGCGGGTGACCTCACAGAATCTAGAAATTGTGGTGGTTGATACAGATAACAATCTGCTGGCGGTTAAGGGTAGTGTTCCCGGCTCCAAAGGCGGTCTGGTTGTTATCAACCCCACAGTGAAACAGTAGAGGGATGGGTATGACGATGAAATTCCCGGTCAAAGATATGACTGGGCAGGATGTCGGTGAGATTGAACTGCCCCCTGATATCTTTGAAGTAGAGATAAACGTCGGATTAATGCACCAGGCATATGTTCGCCAGATGGCTAATGCGCGTCTTGGCACGCACAAAGTGAAGTCGCGCGGCGAGGTCAATCGCACAAAGGCCAAATGGTATCGGCAAAAAGGAACTGGTAGAGCGCGGCATGGCAGTCGTAATGCCCCGATTTTTGTGGGCGGTGGTGTTGCTCATGGCCCAATGCCCCGGAAATATACGAAGGATATGCCCAAGAAGATGCGCCGCCAGGCTATTCGGTCTGCTCTTTCAGCTAAAGCTGCCGAACGGGAGATCGTGTTGGTGGATAAGCTTGACATGGATGCGCCCAAGACCAGGGATATGGCTGACATTCTCCACTATCTGGCCGGGGAATGCACCACATTGGTGCTGCTGGCTGAGAAGAATGACAATGTCCAGCGTTCAATTCGCAACCTGTCGGATGCGCGTTACCTGAGAGCCAGCTACCTGAATGTCCGCGATCTGTTGAAATATGATAAGGTGATCATTCCTCTGGATGCATTGGAAGTCATCACCACGTGGCTTGGTAGGAGTGAGTAATATGGGTGGTAGCATGCATTTATACGATGTGATCCGGCGTCCGGTGATCACGGAGAAGAGCGACCGCCTGGCCGACGAGTTAAACGTATATGTGTTTGAAGTAGATATCAAGGCTAACAAGCCCATGATCAAGGACGCGGTTGAGTCGATCTTCGATGTAGAAGTACTCAAGGTGCGTACTGCGATCATGCCCGCCAAGATGGGGAAACGATTGCGGAAGCGGTATGTCCGCAAAAAAGCCTGGAAAAAGGCTTACGTGACAATTGCCCCTGGCCAGAGCATTGACCTGTTTGGTATCTAGACAAACGCCAGATGATTGTTAGGTTTGAGGTAGCGTAGTTATGCCAATAAAAAAGTACAGGCCCACATCGCCCGGACGCCGTGGCATGACAGGGCATTCGTTTGAAGAGATCACGCGGAACAAACCTGAGAAGTCCCTGACCGTGATAAGAAAGCAGCGGTCCGGGCGGAATAATCAGGGACGGATCACGGTTCGCCATCGCGGAGGCGGGCATCGCCGCCGCTACCGGATCATTGATTTCCGCCGCGATAAGCATGGAATACCCGGTCGTATTGCCAGTATTGAGTACGATCCCAACCGGTCGGCCCGCATAGCGCTGGTTAACTATGTGGATGGTGAAAAGCGCTATATTATCGCGCCGCTTGGTTTGCAGGTTGGCGATACGATCATGAGTGGCTCAAAGGCTGAAATCCGTCCTGGCAATGCCCTGCAGATGCGGGATATCCCGGTGGGTACAGTCATCCATAACATTGAGTTGAACGAAGGGCATGGCGGACAGCTTGTCAGAGCGGCGGGAACATCTGCCCAGCTTCTGGCGAAAGAAGGGGGCAACGCCACCCTTCGTCTGCCAAGTGGCGAGATGCGTTATGTGCGCCAGACCTGCATGGCGACGATTGGCCAGGTAGGTAATACCGACTATGGCAATATCAAGCTTGGTAAGGCTGGTCGCAAACGCTGGCTTGGCTGGCGGCCATCGGTCAGAGGAAGCGCGATGGACCCCGCCTCACACCCTCATGGTGGTGGTGAAGGTCGGTCGCCAATTGGTATGCCAAGTCCAAAGAGCCCATGGGGGAAACCCACGCTTGGCAAAAAGACGCGCAGCAATAAAGCGACGGATAAGTATATTGTCCGGCGTCGCGGCAAGAAGCGGCGGTAATGGCAGGGACAGTGGAGGTAGATATCAATGTCACGTAGCCTGAAAAAGGGGCCGTTTGTTGAGCCAAAGCTCATGAAGAAGATTGAGCAGATGAACGACAGCGGTGATAAGAAAGTAGTCAGGACCTGGAGCCGTGCTTCGACCATCTTCCCGGAGTTTGTGGGACACACGATCGCTGTACATGACGGTCGCCGGCATGTGCCCATCTATATCACCGAGAACATGGTCGGTCATAAGCTTGGCGAGTTTGCCCCAACACGCACGTTCCGTGGGCATATCACCAGAGAAAAGAAGGGGCGCTAACTATGGAAGTCAGAGCAACCTCCAAGCACCTTCCCATATCACCGCAAAAGATACGGCTGGTATGTGATCTGGTTCGCGGGATGGAAGCCAACGAGGCGGCGGATCTGCTCAGGCATATGCCTCAGAAGGGGGCGGGCCTGTTGCTGAAAACGCTGAACAGCGCACTTGCCAATGCGGAGAATAACTTTGAGCTGGATCCCAACCTGATGGTTATCACTCAGGTTTATGCCAACGAAGGCCCACGCCGTCCCTGGCGGCGCTTTGGAGCACGGGGTCGGTTTAAGCCCATCACGCGTCGGACATCTCATCTGACCGTTGTGTTGAGCGAACGCGAGCCTGAAGCGGTAACAGCGGGTAAGGAGGACTAAGAGATGGGACGTAAAGTACATCCTGTTGGAATGCGGCTCAAGATTATCCGGGACTGGAACGCACGCTGGTTTGCAGAAGGCCGGCGTTATGGCGAGTTGCTGCATGAAGACTTCGCGATTCGCGATTTCATTCAGAAGTCCCATGACAATGCGAGCATCTCGAAAATTGAGATCGAGCGATTTCCTGCGCGGGTCCGTGTAACCATTCATACTGCGCGCCCCGGCATCGTGATTGGGCGAAAAGGGGCCTCGGTGAAGACTCTTCGGCAGGACTTGGAAGAGATGACGGGCAAGTCCGTCAAGGTAGAAGTCGAGGAGATTACCAATCCTGATATTGATGCGACCCTGGTAGCGGATAATGTTGCCAGGCAGCTTGAGCGGCGGATTTCCCATGCCCGGGCGATGAAGCGTGCAGCGACTCAGGCCATGCGTCAGGGCGCCGAAGGGATCAAGATCATGTGCGCCGGGCGCCTGCATGGGGCAGAAATGGCCCGGCGTGAATGGGTCCGCGAAGGGCGGGTGCCGCTTCAGACCCTTCGTGCTGACGTGGATTACGGAACGGCTGAATCGCTCACAACTTTTGGTCGCATCGGCGTCAAAGTCTGGATCTACAAAGGCGAGATCCTGGGCGAGGAAACGCGCGAGTCGGAAGGTGTTTACGTCAGCCAATAGTCAGTTGGTGGACGTGCCCTGGTAAAGTGTTAAAGAACTAAAATCGGCAAATGCGATAACTGGTCAGTATAATAGTGGGTCGCTTTGTCATGATGGAGATAGTACGACATGTTGATGCCCAAACGAGTTAAATACCGCAAGCAGTTTCGCGGGCGGATGAAGGGTAAGGCCCAGAGAGGCAATAAGGTGGATATGGGTGAAATGGGTCTGCAGGCGCTTGAGCCGGCCTGGATCACCAGCCGCCAGATTGAGGCTGCCCGACGCGCTATTGTGCGTCACCTGAAACGCCGTGGCAAGGTATATATTCGGATATTCCCGGATAAACCGGTTACACAAAAACCCGCTGAAACCCGTATGGGTAAAGGCAAAGGAGCGGTGGATCACTGGGTAGCCGTTGTCAAGCCAGGGCGTGTGATGTTTGAGGTTGGGGGTGTTGATTTTGAGGTGGCAGAGGAGGCTTTGCGCCTTGCCGGCTACAAGATGCCCATCAAAACCAAGATCGTCCGCCGGATTGATCCGATTTCGGGTCAGGAGGTGACAGGCTGATGAAGTTAGTAGCATCCGAACTGCGGCAGCTGTCGCAGAGTGAGCTTCAGGTCCAGTTGGAAGAAGCGAAAGAGGAATATTTCAACCTTCGTTTTCAGCGCACCTCTGGCCAGTTGGAGGATTTTACCCGCTTGAAGGTTGCCCAGCGCAACATCGCCCGCATTCTAACTGTGCTGCGCGAGAAGCAATTGGAGGAAGTTGGCGATGCCAAATAAACGACGAAGACTGACAGGGAGTGTGGTCAGCAATAAGATGGACAAGACAGTAGTCGTGCGTGTGGAGAGATCGTATCGCCACCCTCTTTATGGTAAGGTGATCAAAACACACAAGCGCTACATGGCACATGATGAGCATAATGAGTGTCAGCTTGGCGATGAGGTGCTGATTGTTGAATCTCGTCCTATGAGCAAGCACAAACGCTGGGCTGTTCAAGAAATCCTGCGTGAAGACTTGAGTGCTCGCACTGCTGCATTAGATGATGTTGCCAGTGTTTCATCTGATGAGGAATCGGATGAGGCAGATCAGACACTGGACACCGATGTGGACAGCGAAGAAGACGCTTAGGGCTGGAAAAGAGACATACTATGATTCAGCAGGAAAGTCGATTGAAAGTTGCCGATAACAGCGGCGCCCGCGAGATCCTGGTCATCCGGGTGCTTGGTGGCTCAAAACGGTACTACGGTGGCGTGGGCGATATTGTGGTGGCAACGGTCAAAAGCGCCCAGCCTCATGCTGGTGTGAAGAAGAGCGATATTGTTCGCGCTGTGGTGGTAAGGACTAAAAAGGAATATCGTCGGGAAGACGGGTCCTATATCCGCTTCGATGATAATGCCGCCGTGATTCTGGACAGTGATACCCGGAACCCGAAAGGTACTCGTATCTTTGGGCCGGTTGCCCGCGAACTTCGCGAGGCAGGATTTATGAAAATCGTCTCGCTGGCCCCAGAGGTTCTGTAGGCGGAAGGAAACAGACTGATGACACAGAATCATTTACGTATAAAACGAGAGGACACCGTCGAAGTCATTGCTGGTAATGACAAGGGTGTTCGGGGTAGGGTGCTGCGTACCTATCCTAAAATGCGGCGAGTGGTGATTGAGGGCGTGAATATCCGCAAAAAGCACCAGTCTCCAGTACAGGCTGGGCGTGGGCAGGTGCAGGCTGGCATCATTCAGTTCGAAGCACCTCTTCACATCTCCAACGTCATGTTGGTCTGCCCCCGGTGCGAAGCGGCTACCCGTGTGGGCATTCGCCGGGATGCGGGAGTTCGGATTCGTGTTTGTAAGAAGTGTGGGGAGGACATTGACTGATGCATCCGCTAAAGCAGCACTACAATGAGAATGTCTGCCCGGCGCTGATGAAGCGCTTTGGGTATGGGAATCTCTTGGAGGCGCCTCGCATTGTCAAAGCCGTGGTGAATGTTGGGGTGGGTGAAGCGCTGGATAACGCCCGCGCGCTTGATGCGACCGTGGAGGATATCACAACTATCACCGGGCAGCGACCGGTGATTACCCGGGCGCGGAAAAGCATTGCCTCCTTCAAACTGCGCGAAGGTCGCCAGATCGGTGTCAAGGTTACCCTGCGTGGTGAGCGCATGTGGGCTTTTCTGGATAGGCTTATGAACGTGGCGCTGCCACGAACACGTGACTTTCGTGGCGTTTCGTCCACTGCATTTGATGGACGCGGTAACTATACCCTTGGCCTGCGTGAACAGATCCTGTTCCCGGAGATCCATTACGAAAAGATTGATAAAGTCCGCGGCATGGAGATATCCATTGTCACCACGGCAAATACCGACGAAGAGGGTCGCGAGCTGCTTCGGCTGATGGGTATGCCCATGCAGAATGTCGAGATAGCCAGACCGCCATACGTCACATTGGATTAGAGCACAACGGGGGAATTGTTATGTCAAAGAAGTGTATGCCATACCGCGAGGAACGCCGTAAGTACAAAGTCAGGGTTCGTAATCGCTGTGGACTGTGCGGACGTTCCCGTGGATATATCCGCAAGTTTGATCTGTGCCGTATTTGCTTCCGTGAGATGGCTCTGAAGGGCGATATCCCCGGTGTCTCCAAGGCAAGTTGGTAGGTTCGTCAGGAGTGACAGGTATGTATGTTAATGATCCTATTGGTGACATGCTGACCCGTATTCGCAACGCGATCATGGCACAGCATAGCGAGGTAACGCTGCCCTATTCACGTATGAAAGCCGAACTGGCCCGCGTACTGGTCGAAGAAGGCTATATTACGGACTATGAGGTGGTTGAAGGCGAAAAATTTAAAAATATCCATATTACGCTGAAATACGTTGGTAATCGGCGGGATCGTCGCCCGGTCATCTCGGGCTTACGCCGGATCAGCAAACCTGGTCGTCGTATCTATACACAGTATCAGGATATTCCCTGGGTGCTCAGTGGGATGGGGATAGCTGTTCTGACAACCCCTAAAGGGGTGATGACGGGACAGCAGGCACGCCGCCAGCATTTGGGTGGCGAGGTGCTGTGCCACGTCTGGTAGGACTTTCGCCTGCCGCGTGGTCTTAGTAACTGGGTCGGGTAGTTCTCGTTTTTATCAGGCGGCCCAGGTTTAACGGAGAAACTTATGTCTCGAATTGGTAAACAGCCTATAGAAATCCCGGCTGGGGTCACTGTAGACATCAACAAAAGCGAAGTTACAGTGAAGGGCCCAAAGGGCGAACTCATGCGTCGGATGAGCCCGGACATGGAGATTAAGATCGAGGAAGGGCAGGTGCTGGTCACCCGTCCTACTGACAATCGCCACCACCGTGCCCTTCATGGCCTGACTCGCGCCTTGCTCAACAATATGGTTGTTGGGGTAAGCGATGGTTATGAAATTGAACTGGAGATACGGGGCACTGGCTATCGTGCAGAGATGCTTGAAGATAATCTCAAACTGAGCCTGGGCTTTTCACATGATGTCTTGGTTGTTCCCCCTCCCTCAATTTCCTTTGAGGTGCAGGACCGTGGCCAGCGAGTGTTCATTCGCTCGATTAACAAAGAGTTGATCGGCCAGGTGGCGGCTGACATTCGCAAGCTTCGACCGCCTGAACCGTATAAGGGTAAAGGTATCCGGTATGCGGATGAGAATGTGCCGCAAAAAGCGGGTAAGGCCGGTAAAGTCGGTTAGAGCATAGTGTGAGTTGAGGTGGAGAGCGCAAAATGAGTATTGCGAAGAAACGTGCGCAGGCGCGTGCGAAACGCCATAACCGTGTTCGCAGGCATGTAAGTGGTGAGCCTGACCGTCCGCGTCTGAATGTCTTTCGAAGCCATAAGCATATTTATGCGCAGGTCATAGATGATGTGGCAGGGCATACGTTGGCTTCGGCGTCAACGGTTGATGTGCAGTTGCGCGGTGAAGCAACAGGAAAATCCAAAACAGAGCAGGCCAAGCTGGTAGGCAAGCTGGTCGCTGAACGGGCTGTGGATGCAGGGATCAAAAAAGTGGTTTTTGATCGTGGTGGTTACCAGTATCACGGGCGTGTTCAGGCACTTGCCGAAGCAGCACGTGAAGCCGGACTCGATTTCTAGCGGGTGGAGTGAGCTATGGGAAGACGTAGAGAACCCAGAATTAAGGACGAGCGCGAGGAACTGGATGAACGCGTTCTGGATATCAAGCGCGTGGCGAAGGTTGTCAAAGGTGGACGCAGGTTTGCCTTTCGCACGGTTGTAGTAGTGGGTGATAACCGTGGTCGCGTGGGTGTGGGTGTTGGCAAAGCCCGCGCAGTGCCGGATGCGATCCGCAAGGGATCGGATCGTGCGCGGCGCAACATGAAGCGGGTTGCACTGGTCGGCACAACCATTCCCCATCCAGTTGAGACTAAATTTGGCGGCGCGGTGGTGATGATGCGCCCGGCGGCACCGGGTACCGGTGTTATTGCCGGAGGCGCTGTGCGCGCCGTGGTTGAGGCAGCTGGTATCCGTGACTTGCTGACGAAATCAAAAGGCAGCGCCAATATGCTTAACGTTGCCCGTGCGACCATGGACGGACTGCTTGAGCTCAGGGAGATCGGCACAGTTGCCAGAAACCGTGACGTTGATCCTGAAGCTGTCATGCCATTCTGGATGCGCACAAAAAAGAAGCGTGGGGACGAAGTGAGCGATGGCTAAGAAAAAGCAAAAGATTCTGCAGATCACCCTGGTGAAAAGCCCGATTGGGTATTCGCAGAAACAGAAGGATACAATCCAGTCTCTGGGATTACGGAAGATCAATCAGGTTGTTGAAAAGCCGGATACCCCGGTATTTCGGGGCATGATCGCCAAAGTGGCCCACCTGGTATCAGTTGAGGAAATGGGGAAATAGACGATGAAATTACACGACCTGCGTCCCGATTCGGGTGCAAATAAAAAGCGCAAGCGAGTAGGTCGCGGTATTTCCGCAGGGCAGGGGAAAACCGCAGGGCGCGGTACTAAAGGCCAGAATGCGCGAAGTGGCGGGGGGGTTCCGCCTTATTTTGAGGGCGGTCAGCTGCCTCTGGTGCGTCGTTTGCCCTTTAAGCGTGGCTTTACCAACATCTTCCGGGTTGAATATCAGGAAGTCAATGTGGATGTTCTTGAAGACCGCTTTGATGCTGGCGTAGAAATCACGCCCCAGGTATTAGCAGATGCCCGGCTGGTTCGCGATGCAGAAAAGCCCGTTGTGATCATGGGGCGCGGCGAACTATCCAAAAAACTGACGGTTAAAGCGCACCGTTTCACCAAGAGTGCTCTTGAGAAGATTGAGAAAGCGGGTGGCACCACCGAACTCCTCGAATTGGAATTTACAGGGGCGCGCGCTACGGTAAAACTACTTCGCAAAGACCAGATTGAGGCTCTGCGCGCTGAGCGTGAGCAGCAGTCTGAATGACGGAGTGATCTCATGTCCATAATTGGTGGAATTCGCGAATCGTTTCGTCTGCCCGATCTCAGGCGGCGGATACTCATCACGTTGCTGCTGCTGGTGATCTACCGCCTGGCGGCTAACGTGCCTGTCCCCGGTGTTGACCGGGAATTTCTTGCTCAGGTCCTGTCTCCTGAGAGCAATATTGGTGCGTTTGCGCAGGTTCTTGACCTGCTGTCGGGCGGCGCGGTATCGAATTTCTCTGTGATCGCGATGGGCGTATATCCCTATATCACTGCAAGCATCATCATCCAGATATTGCAGCCTGTTATACCGGCGTTGGAAGAGCTTCAGAAAGAGGGCCAGCGTGGTCGGGATAAACTCAATCGAATTACCTACTTCGCGGCAATTCCGCTGGCGGCTTTCCAGGCAGTTGCCCAGGTAAACATCTTCGGTTCAGGGTCCGCACAGCAGATCATCCCCGGCTTTGGATTTGGCGCTAACAGCGACATCATAGCGACGATATCGGTGATTGCGATCATGACTGCCGGGACGATGTTCTCGATCTGGCTGGGTGAGTTGATCACCGAAGATGGTATCGGGAATGGCCTCAGCCTGATCATCTTTGCTGGCATTGTTGCCAGGGTTCCTTTCAGCCTGACTCAACTGGTAAGCACCAGCCCAACAACAGCGATCCGTAACAGCCTGTTGTTCATTGTCATGACTGTTTTGACAGTGGTTGTTATCGTGGTCGTCCAGGAAGGCCAGCGCCGTCTCCCGGTGAAATATGGGAAGCGTGTTCGTGGCACGAAGATGTACGGTGGCGGGTCAACCTATTTGCCGCTCCGGGTGAACACGGCAGGCATGATCCCGCTGATCTTTGCCCAGGCATTTTTGACATTTCCGGCTGTTGTGGCGAATTTCTTTATCAACACACCGGGGTTTTTGGGCAATATGGCGAACAGCATCAGCACTGTTTTTGGCAGTCAGGGTGGGCGCGGTACCGGTGGACAGATTGCCTACTGGATAGTGTATTTTGCCTTGGTGGTTGGCTTTACCTATCTGTACACCGATATCATGATCCGCAACCAGAACCTGGCTGATAACATCCAGCGTAATGGGGGCTTTATCCCGGGCATACGCCCTGGCAAGCGGACACAGGAGTTTATACAAAAGGTTGTGTCACGTATCACGCTGGTTGGTGCGCTCTTCCTGGGCCTCATTGCCATTCTGCCGGGCATTGTTCAGATTATCATGAATCTCATTCAGCCAGGCTCAGGTCTGGAAGTTCGCAGCGCGATGTATATCATCAGCGGCGGCGGCATGATCATTATCGTAGGTGTGGTTGTTGACACAATGCGCCAGCTTGAGGCGCAGCTGGTCATGCGCAAACGGGATACATTCATACGGTAAGCAGGCGTTGTTCTGCTGTCGAGGTAGGGGAAGGTGATGGATCCCAAGTATGTGATATTTCTGGGTCCGCCAGGTTCTGGAAAGGGGACACAGGCGAAGCGCCTGGTTCAGGAAACTGGCATCCCGCATGTTTCAACTGGTGATCTGTTCCGCGCGATGAAGGTGATGGATACGCCGCTGGCGAGGCGGATCCAGGATGTCATGAACCGGGGGGAATACGTCTCAGACGAGATCACCATTGAGGTGCTGAAAGAACGGATTTCCCGGCAGGACGTGAGAGAACAGGGCGCCATCTTGGATGGTTTCCCGCGCACGGTACCCCAGGCAGAGGCCCTGGATCAGCTGCTGGCAGAGAGTTCGTTACAGCTTTCAGCAGTGCTGTTCTTTGACATAACAGAAGATGAAGCTGTCCGCCGGATCAGTGGGCGTCGCAGCTGCCCGGAATGTGGTCGGATCTACCACGTGGAGTTTGATCCTCCTGAGGTGGTTGAAACGTGCGATGCTGACGGTGTTGCGCTGGTTCAGCGAGGTGATGACTACCCTGATGTGGTACGTGAGCGATATCAGGTTTACCTGGCTAAAACGTCTGTCCTCGTCGATTATTATCGTGAGAAGGACGTGTTGATTGACATTGATGCCATGCGAGACCCGGACAGAATTGCCGAAGATGTCGCACAGGTGATTGCTCAGGAATAACCATGACCATCCGGATCAAAAGCCGCCGCGAAATTGATGCCATGCGCGATGCCTGCCAGATCAATGTGGAAGCCTTGCGGGCAGTCTGCGCTGAAATTCGCCCGGGTATTACCACGGCTGAACTGGATGCTGTTGCGCGGCGTGTGTTTGATAAGCATGGCGCGGAGCCAGCCTTTCTGGGTTATCCTCCGGGTAGCAGGTATCCGTATCCTGCGGTGATCACCGTATCGGTAAACGAGGAACTGGTTCACGGCATACCGGGAACGCGGGTTATCGTTGAAGGGGATATCGTCAGCATCGATTGTGGGACAGTTTACCGGGGTTTTGTCGGCGATTCGGCAGTGACAGTTGGTGTGGGCGCGATATCAGAAGAGGCAAAAACCCTTCTCCGTGCGACAGAGGAAGCCCTGTACAAAGGGATTGAAGCGTCTGTTGCCCGCAAGCGCTTTGGCGACGTATCCCACACTATCCAGGACTTTGTCGAAGCACATGGCTTCAATGTGGTTCTTGAGTATGGCGGTCATGGGGTGGGGCGGGATATGCATGAAGACCCCCATATTCCCAACTGGGGAAAGGCAGGAAGCGGTCGACGGATTAGGCCCGGTATGACATTTGCACTGGAACCAATGGTGATGAGTGGCAGTCCTAAAACGCGAGTCCTTGATGACCATTGGACGGTGGTTGCAGACGATGGAAAACTATGCGCTCACTTTGAGCACACCGTGGCAGTCACAGAGAATGGCCCGGAAATACTGACAAAGTGGGAATAGCATGTTATAATAATGAGTCGTTCTGATGATAGGAATGACAAATTGTAAGCATGGGAAGAGTGATTTATGCGAGTCAGTGCATCAGTAAAACGCCGTTGCCCCAATTGCAAAGTGATTAAACGCAAGGGTGTGGTAATGGTTATTTGTAGTAATCCGAAGCATAAGCAGCGTCAGGGTTAGTCTTGGAACAGTATCCAGAGCTTGATCGGAGTTGGAGTATATGGCGCGTATAGAGGGTGTAGACCTGCCGCGAGATAAGCGGGTTGAGATTGGTTTAACCTATATCTTCGGCATTGGACGTTCCCGTAGTAACGAGATCCTGAGTGTAACGGGGATCAACCGGGACACACGGGTAAAAGACCTGACCGAGGCTGAAGTTCAACGGATTCGTGACTTCATCACATCGAATTACAGGATCGAGGGTGATCTCCGGCGTGAAGTGCAGTTGAATATCAAGCGGCTGCAGGAAATTGGCTGCTATCGTGGCTTGCGTCATCGCCGTGGCTTACCTGTTCGAGGACAGCGCACGAAGACCAATGCTCGTACACGGCGTGGGCCAAAGAAGACCGTGGCTGGACGTGGACGGCGTCGGGGCGCAACCAAGAAATAAGCGGCGTTCCCTTGTCGGGTGTCTTAGTAGGAAATTGGAGGATGAATGGGTCGTAGGAGACAGTCGCGCGGTGCAAAAAAGGTGCGGAAAAATGTCCCATATGGACAGGCACATATTCACGCGACATTCAATAACACCATTGTGACCATGACGGACCAGCAGGGCAACGCGATTGCTTGGGCGAGCGCAGGAACTGCTGGCTTTAAAGGCTCGCGCAAGAGCACGCCCTATGCCGCCCAGATCGCGGGACAGCGTGCAGCCGAGGCGGCCATGGATCATGGCATGCGTGAGGTGGACATATTTGTGAAAGGGCCTGGCCCTGGACGCGAATCGGCCCTGAGATCGATTGCAGGGGCCGGTTTGAAGGTGCGGTCGATTACGGACATTACGCCTGTTCCACACAATGGTTGCCGCCCACGCAAGAAAAGACGGGTGTAAGACATACCTGCTTTTGATAACAATCTGGCATTTTAATATACCGATCGAAGGAAGAAGCACCATATTATGGCACGTTATACAGGACCAGTGTGTAAACTTTGTCGGCGCGAAGGTGAGAAGCTTTACCTCAAAGGGTCTCGTTGCTACTCCGCCAAATGCGCTATGGAAAAGCGTAACTATCCCCCTGGCCAGCATGGTCGTGAGACACAGTTCCGGCGAGGACGGGCATCAAACTATGCATTGCAGCTTCGTGAAAAGCAGAAGGTGCGTCGTATCTATGGCATACTCGAACGCCAGTTTCGCCGCTATTACAGGGTAGCGCAGCAGCGTTCTGGCCTGACTGGCTCCAACCTGTTATCCCTCCTTGAGAGCCGGTTGGATAATGTGGTTTACCGGATGGGTTATGCTGAATCCCGCGCGATGGCGCGTCAGCTGGTTCAGCATGGGCATTTTGAAGTAAACGGGCGCCGGACGAATGTTCCCTCATTTATTGTCAAGCCCGGGGATCAGATTCGGGTTCGTGATGGGAGCCGTAAGCGGACACTGTTCAAGCAGATCGGCGATATTGCCCGTGAGCGTTCAGTGCCAGAATGGGTTAGCCGGAATATCAGCGATCTGAGTGGCACAATGTCTCGTTTGCCTGAACGAACAGATATTGACCTGACGATCAACGAGCAGTTGATTGTTGAATATTACAGTCGATAAACAAGGCCATTTATTAGCCGGTTCAGGCGATATGGCTGCCAGCGGTAGGATACGCGGCAGCCATTTGACGCCCGTCAGATATGCTGTGCCTATTGAGTGGCTTAGCAAAGGGAGGCAAGTTCGTTGACCACGAGCAACATGGTGCTGCCGAAAATTGAACGTGATGCGATGTCGCGCAACTATGGGCGATTCATTATCAGTCCGCTTGAGCAGGGGTTTGGGACCACCCTGGGCAATGCGCTTCGGCGTGTGATGCTGTCATCTTTACCGGGTGCGGCAGTGGTTTCCATGAGAGTCTCCGAAGTGCATCATGAGTTCTCTGCGATCCCCCACGTGCGAGAGGATATGACTCAGCTTATCCTGCATGTGAAACAATTGCGCATGGTGCTGCTTGGGGTTGACAGCGCACGCTTGCGACTTGATATCCAGGGAAGCGGTGTAGTGACTGCCGCTGACCTTATCTGCCCGCCTGAGGTCGAGATCAAGAATCCTGAACTGTATCTCTTTACCATTGATGACGATCAGGCTCGCATCGAAGCTGAGCTTGGTGTCCAGGCTGGACGTGGCTTTTCACCTGCTGAAGAGCGCGAGAAACTGTCAATTGGCGAAGTGCCGGTTGATGCGATTTTCAGCCCGATCCGTCGGGTTGCCATTGATGTGGAACGCGCCCGCGTTGGGCAAAAGACCAACTATGACAGACTGGTTCTGGAAGTCTGGACTGACGGGACGACACAGCCCGAGCAGGCAATGAGCGATGCAGCTACTATCTTGATGCAGCATCTGGGGATCATTGCCAACGTGGACCCGGCATCATTTGCTCAAGGCGCAGAGCCTGAGGTGCCGGAAGAACCATCTCGTCCTGATTACTATGAACTGCCTATTGAGAGTCTGGACCTGAGCGTGCGCGTCTTTAACTCATTGAAGCGCACAGGTATTACTACCATAGGCGAAGTGCTCGAAATTCTGGAAAAAGGGGCGGAAGCCATGCTGGCAATCCGCAACTTCGGCGACAAATCTCTGGACGAACTGCTTGTACGGCTCCGTGAGAAGAATTGTCTGCCTGAAGAGATGGATATTAGCGGACATATGGGTGGTGATTCGTAACTGCCCGGTCATGAAATAAAGAGGGATGTTGGAATACTATGCGACATAGAGTACATGGCCGCAAACTGGGGCGGACAACCAAGCAGCGTAAGGCGCTCCGGCGTAACCTGATAACGCAGTTGTTCATGCATGAACAGATACGGACCACCCTGGCGAAGGCGAAGGAAATTCGAAGCCAATCGGAGAAACTGATCACGCTGGCGCGTAACCGGGGAGATGCCGAGCGCCTGGTCGAACTGGCTGAAGACCGCGACCTCGCAACGCTGGAACGAGTCCTGACCAAAGCACAGGCCAGGCGGCTGATAGCGCTTGTTGATGAGGGCAATGATGATGCGCTGGTGATGGAAACGCGTGCTATTGCTTCCCATGCGCAGCGGTTAGTTGCTCGGGATATCCATGACCGCGAGGTGGTACATAAGCTTTTCCATGATATTGCCCCGCGTTATTGGGATCGTCCTGGGGGATACACACGTATTGTGCGTGCAGGCCATCGAAAAGGCGACGCGGCAGAGATGGCCTATATCGGCCTTGTTGCGGGTGATCAGGATTAGTTCCCGGATATAGGGAATGCGTTTCAAGGCGACTGTTGCCTATGATGGCACTGCCTATCATGGGTATCAGAAACAGGAAAATGCCTTCCCAACTATTCAGGAAGAGATCGAAAACGCGCTGTTAGAACTGGTAGATAGGCCGGTATTGACCCTGGTTGCGGGGCGGACCGATGCGGGTGTTCATGCGACAGGGCAGGTTGTTGCATTTGATCTGGAATGGAAGCACAGCGACACACAGCTCCGGCACGCCTTGAATGCGGGCCTGCCTGAAGACGTTGTCATCAGAGAAGTGCAGCGGGTATCCCCGCATTTTCATCCCAGGTTTGATGCCTTAAGCCGGACTTACGTCTACCGCATCTATCAGGGTGTGGTGAGGGATCCGCTCAGGCGAATGAGGGCCTGGCATCTGATGAAATCACTTGATCTGGCTGCGCTTAATGAAGCGGCACAGCATCTGAACGGGGAACACGATTTCAGTACCTTTGGTACGCCGCCACAGGGCGACAATCCGGTCAGGGTGGTTGCTCAGGCAGAATGGAAGGCGGTCGAACCAGACGAGTTGCACTTTACAATTACGGCAAATGCGTTCCTGTTCAGGATGGTGCGTTCACTGGTTGGCACACTGGTCTTGGTAGGCCAGCACCGGATGACACCTGAGGAGTTTCGGGATATACTTGCTGCCCGAGATCGAAACTTGTCGGGCACAACGGCACCGCCTTATGGGTTGACGCTTGTTGCTGTAAATTACGGGCCGTAAACTGCGGCAAGGAACAATCTTAAGCGGTTGATGAGGAGAATAGTGGCGTGAAAACTTTTTCTGCAAAAGCAGTTGATATTGAACGAAAATGGTATGTTGTTGACGCAACCGATCTCGTGCTTGGTCGGCTGGCCTCACAGGTTGCTACCATTTTACGCGGAAAGCACAAACCGATTTTTACGCCCCATGTGGACTGTGGCGACTTTGTGATTGTCGTCAATGCAGAAAAAATCCATGTAACGGGGAGAAGGCTTGACCAGAAGAAATATTACCGGCATTCCGGGTATACAGGAAGCATGAAGTCACGCACCTTGCGTGAGATGATAGCGACCAAACCCGAGGAAGTGATTACGCTGGCAGTCAAGCGTATGCTGCCCAAAAACAATCTTGGGCGGCTGATGTTGAAGAAACTGCGTGTTTATGCCGGGCCTGAGCATCCGCATGTGGCTCAGAACCCGGAACCGCTGGTATTTGAATAGAGCGAACTAGGATAAGAGGGTGCGAATGGCTGATCAGTATTTTGAAGGAATTGGGCGTCGGAAGAGCGCGACGGCTCGTGTCCGTATTTATCCGGGTGGGACTGGTCTTATTACAGTCAACGACAAACCGGCGGTTGAATATTTCCCTCGCGAGGGGGATATGATCCACTTGACTCAGCCGCTGGAAGTGGTTGATATGAGCGGGAAATTCGATGTCACAGCGAAGGTTAAGGGCGGCGGTGTGACCGGTCAAACTGACGCGGTGACCATGGGATTGGCCCGTGCACTGGTTAAATATGATGAGGAACTGCGCTCGCCAATGCGTAAGGCGGGGTTTCTGACCCGTGACGCGCGCGAGAAAGAGCGGAAAAAGCCTGGTCTGAAACGTGCGCGTAAGGCCCCAACCTATACCAAGCGTTAATGACACGATATTTGCTCATCGCCTGATTGAGGATATGTTACCAACCCGGGTTAAAATAACTACGTGGGACAATGGCCGCGAGAGCGGTCATTGTTGTTATCATCACACTGCTTGGTCTTGTTTTCTGGCCGGAGTTCTTCAATGACAGTGGTATGTGTTGGGCTTGGGCCGGGCGATGCAGGCCTGATCACTCGCCGGGCATGGGAAGTCCTTAAAGACGCAGAAACCGTCTACCTGCGTACCCGAAAGCATCCGGTTGTGCCTCAATTGCCCCAAGGCCCGGTCTATCTCAGTTTTGACGATCTGTACGACAGCCTTGAGAGCTTTTCCGCAGTTTATAAAACAATTGTTGAGCACCTTATCTCTAAGGCGCTTGAAGGGCTTGTCGTATATGCGGTGCCCGGCGACCCGATGGTCGCCGAGGAAACGGTCACGCGCCTGGCATTGGCATGCAAAGAGCAAGAAATACCATTTAAGGTGGTGAGCGGGATCAGTTTTATTGAGCCGGCGCTCGCCGCCGTAGGGGCGGACGCGGTTCCCGGTCTTCAACTGCTGGATGCCTTAGAGCTTGGCGAAATGTATCATCCTCCAATCAACCCGGATCATCCGGCATTGATTGCCCAGCTTTATTCCCGTCAGGTCGCCTCCGATGTGAAGCTGACGCTGATGAACCAGTATCCAGACAACCATCCTGTGACATTGGTGTCTGCAGCAGGCACAGATGAGCAGGGTGTTCGGCAGATTCCGCTTTATGAAATAGACCGGTTTGATAGCGCCCATCTTGTTTCATTGTATATCCCTGCATTAGGTTCTGATGTATCCAGTTTTGAGGGGTTCCAGAACACCATAGCGCATCTTCGCTCGCCGGAGGGTTGCCCCTGGGATCGCGAACAAAACCACCAGTCCCTCCGCAAAAACCTGATCGAAGAAACCTATGAAGTGGTTGATGCAATTGATGACAACGATCCGGTCAGAATTGCTGAGGAACTGGGCGACCTTCTGCTGCAAATTGTCCTGCATGCTCAAATAGGCGTCGATGAAGGCGTGTTTAAGATGCCTGACGTGATCCGGGGTATTGATGCCAAGATCAAGCGACGGCACCCGCATGTATGGGGAACGGTGGATGTTCATGGAAGCCCAGACCAGGTGTCAATCAACTGGGAGCAGATCAAGGCAGGCGAGCGGGCGTCAGGTGGGAAAGCGCGTGCCAGCGCTCTGGATGGCATACCCGGTTCCATGCCCTCCCTGTCTCAGGCCCATGAATATGATACACGTGCTGCCCGACTGGGTTTCGACTGGCCGGATGAAACCGGGGTTCTGGAGAAGATCGCCGAGGAGCTTGAAGAGGTCAAAACAGCAAACACGGAAGAGGAACGTTTCTCTGAGATAGGCGATCTGCTCTTTGTGGTAGCTGTTTGGGCGCGCTGGTTGGGTGTCAATCCGGAAGATGCGCTGCGCGCTGCAAATAAGCGCTTTTATCAGCGTTTTACCTATCTGGAACAAGCCTCTAAACAACAGGGACGGCCGCTTTCCGAGATGACGCTGGACGAAATGAATGCATTATGGGATACTGCAAAGGAATACCTGAAATCTGGAAACAAAGACGAGCCTACCGAATGATAGGCTCGAAAGTCGGGGCGGCCGGATTTGAACCGGCGACCTCACCGACCCGAACGGTGCGCGCTAGCCGAGCTGCGCTACGCCCCGGGCTTGCCGGGCAGTCTGTTTCGGGTTCCTGTCCGGCGGCGATTAGTATACCTTAGCCATATCGAGATGACAACAAACTGCAAATGGTGCTCAGTCCTGGCAGTTCTTCAGGCGGACGCACAGAGTCTCAAGCGAGGACTCAGTCAGGACGATGCTCAATGACCGATGAAACTAATGCGACCTCATCTACCCGGCAGGCACTCAGTGAGCGGCTCAGAGATATCACACGCCCGGTCATAAATGCTGTTGCGGGGGTATTCATTAAACTCGGATTTAGCCCGGATTTACTCACATTCCTGGGGTTGATCATGGCTGGTGTCTCTGCCTTTCTGGCTGCCAATGGAAAGTTTGCCTGGGCGGGGATAGTGATTATTGTGGGCGGCCCCTTTGATGCGTTGGATGGTGCTGTTGCCCGTGTAAGTGGCAGGGTAAGCCGTTTTGGAGCTTTGCTTGACTCAACCCTTGATCGATATGGCGAAGCTCTTATTCTCTCTGGTATTGGCTGCTATCTTCTCCAGCAGGATCATACGGTGGGCGTGCTGCTTGTTTTTGCATCGCTTTTTGGCTCGGTTATGGTCAGCTATGTCCGCGCCCGTTCAGAGGGTTTGCAGATTGACAACAAGGTGGGGATTGCCACACGCCTGGAGCGTGTCATCATCCTCACTCTGGCGCTTCTCACCGGGCTTGTTGTTCCGGGGCTGTGGCTGCTTGCTATTCTCGCACACATAACCGTCATCCAGCGTATGTGGCAGGGCTTCCGGGTTACCCGGCAAGATCGACAGGGAAATGATGTTTAAGCGTTATGGTATCAGTGTTGGCAATCTGGCGATTGCATATTTTGCCCTGATCGTCCTGGTGGCCTTTGCGTCAGCGTACGGCCTGGCCAGTGCTTCTGCCCGGCGGCACAATCTGAAGCAGAAAGTTATCAGGCGAATGACTTTCTGGACTTTTATTTCCGCGTTGGTGTTTGGTCGGTTCCTGTTTATCTTAAATCCCCCTCCTCATGTGGCGCAGACCTACGACCGTGCATGGTATTTCCACAACCTGTTTGACTTCCAGGTTGGGCCACTGGCTGTCTGGAGTGGGGGGCTTGATCGGGCAGGGCTTGCGCTGGGAGCAATTATCGTCATCTGGCTGATTGCGCTTAAATCGAACCTCAGATTGCGGGATGTCATCCGTGTGCTGGCACTGCCTGCGGTGGTACTTCTGATATTCATTCCTCTGGCGAATCTGGTAAATGGGCATTTCTATGGCCCGCCAACTGATCTGCCCTGGGGT
>JAFGNO010000208.1 GCA_016926985.1 Anaerolineae bacterium | reverse complement strand
GGAACCGGTGTTCAGCAAACCCAACAGATAGCCTTCAAGTGTGAACAGGTTCAGGGGTTTGCTTAAATAGCCATCAAAACCCGCCTGCATCACCTTCTCCCGGTCACCCGCCATAGCGTGAGCGGTCATCGCCACAACCAGCGTGTGATGCGCCGGGTTGTGTTCGCGAATAATCCTCAGGAACTCCCAGCCGTCCATGGTGGGCATCGACAGATCGGACAGCACGAGATCGGGCCGGGCCTCATGGAAAGCTGCCAGGGCCTGCTCACCGTTGCCTGCCTGAATAACAGAGGCCCCGGCGTGCTCGAGCACCAGCCGCACAATTTCCACGCTGTCTGGCTCATCATCGACCACCAGCACGCGCAGACCAGCCAGTCCGGGTGACTGCATCAGATACTCTCTCTCTCCAGGATGATTGGGAAGGACACCGCAAAGGTGCTGCCAATATTAGGCTGACTTTCTATCTGCACCTGACCATCCATCATAATAGCCAGTTCACGGACAATTGCCAGGCCCAGACCAGTGCCCCCATACGCCCGGCGCGACGAGCCATCCACCTGCCGGAACTTCTCAAAAATAAGCTCATGAGCGTGCGGAGGAATGCCGATCCCGGTATCGGTGACAACCATCAGCCAGCGATCCCCGGCACGCTTGAGCGCCACCGATACGCTGCCCTTTTCGGTGAATTTTACTGCATTGGATACCAGGTTGAACAGAATCTGCTCCAGCCGTTTGAAATCGCCAACCAGCCGGTCGGGCAGCGCCGGGTCCAGGCTGGTCTCAAAAGCGAGGCCTTTCGCCCCGGCCTGACGCTTCAGCGTATCGTCAATGCTGGCCAGCAGGTTGGCAGGCTCAAACGGCTGGAGGACAACTTCCATGCGTCCGGCTTCAATCTTTGAAATATCCAGGATATCGTTGATCAGGGCCAGCAGGCGCTCGCTGTTATGGTAGATGCGCTCTGTGGCGTGCTTCGCTTTGTCGTTCAGCTCCCCCGCAAGCCCCATCTGCATCACCTCCGAAAAACCGATAATGGCATTCAGGGGCGTGCGCAGTTCGTGGGACATGGAGGCCAGAAACTGGTCCTTCAGGCGGTTGGCTTCCTCGGCCTCGCGGACTGCCAGCGCCAGCGCATCGGCCTGCCGCTCGATCTGCTGCAGGTCGCGCTGGCGCATCACTGCCACCACCAGGATGGCAGCCGATACTACCAGCACAAAAGAGATGGGATAGACCAGCACCTCATAGCTCAACCCGGACAGGAAATTGGGCATCAGGGCCAAAACAATCACGTTGCCAATAACCAGCAGAACAGTGCCCAGAACAGGCAGGAGCACACTGCTGAGCACGACCGGGAACAGCATGTAGTTAACCAACCCATCAGCCCCGGTACGCCCCATCAGGTCGGTTATGGCAACAGCAGACAGGACCACCAGCGAAAGCGTTGTAAGTGACAGCCCTGCGCTGAGCCGGTAGCGCCCGGCGCGGTTCAACCAGTAGCACCCGGCAAATATCACTGCCGATATCAGGGCCAGGTAAAAGATGGGATCGCTGAATGGTTTGTATTCCGGGTCAACGAGCAGTGTGCTGAGGATACTGGGAATCGTTATCGCAACCAGCAGCAGCAGCAGCCCGGAAAGCAGGCGCATCCGGCGCCGCAGTTCCGGCTGGCGGATCGATTCAGGTGGGTTGGTGAGCGTTTCCCAGAACCGGGTCAGCAGGGAACGCCGGTCACCTTGATTTTGTGGCAGCACGGGGAATTTAGTATCAGTCACAATGGTATCTCCTGTCGTACTGATTCTTGATAACAACAAACCAAGCACTGGTGTCTTCATTAACAATGACGCCATCGTATACCATGAATATATACCATTTATATACGGTTCAGGTATTAGGTTCAAACCGGTAGCCAAACCCGTGCTCAGTAACCAGATAACGGGGGTTGGACGGGTCCGGTTCTATTGCCTTCCGCAGCCGCCAGATATAGCTGCGCACATACTGGGCGGTTGTATCGTCTATCTCTTCTGACCACAAATACTCAACAATCTCAGCAACAGGAACAGTAATCCCCCGATTCCTGACCAGAATCCCCAGCAGGCGATATTCCAACGCGGTCAGTGAGACCCGCTGTCCCTGCACAAAGACCTGCTCGCGGTGCAGGTCAACGGTCAGGTAAGAATCCATATAGGCCTGGCGGCGGCTGTGCCATCCCAACTCCAGGCTGCGGCGCAGCAGCGCTTGAATACGAGCCACGAGAACATCCGGGCGCAGCGGCTTGAGGAGATAGTCGTCCGCCCCAAGATTCAATCCGCGCACAATGTCCTGATCATCCTGAGCAGCCGCCGTGACCATCAGAATGGGTATTTTCGAAATCGCCCGGATACGCTGGCAGATTTCCCAGCCGTCCATATGGGGTAGACGGATATCGAGTATCACCAGGTCCGGGTCGCTGCGCATCAACCGGTCAAGAGCCTCGGGTCCTGATAGGGCAGGAATTACCTCATAACCCGCCGATTGCAGAACCGGCAGCAGGTATTCCTGTGTATCGGGGTCATCATCGATGATCAATATGCGCAACTGTTTCTCCCGATGGTTTCCGATCTATTGTAGCCATATTCAGGATTTCGGGTAGCTGCCCACCACGATTGGTGATTCCCCGGTTCCCCGCTAAACTATTCTGTGAAAGGGACCCATGAAAACTCAATTCAACAAGCGAATCTACACAACACAGTCATTCACAGCATCCATCAACAACGCCTTCGCCCACCTGGACGAACTGAAAGCTGCTTCCCGCGGGGGACGGGTAAGCAGGGCCTTCACCGAGCGGATCATGCTGGCGGTCACCCAGGTGAACGGCTGCCGCTACTGTGACTACGGTCACACGCGCGCCGCGCTGGCCGCCGGGGTGACCGGGGAAGAAATCGCCGCCATCCGGCAGGGCGAGCTTGCTGGCGTACCCGAAGAAGAGATCACTGCGCTGGTCTTCGCCCAGCATTTTGCCGAGACGGAAGGGCACCCGGAAAACGAAGCCTGGGAGAGGCTGGTCAGCACCTATGGTCATGACACCGCGCGGGATATCATGGCCTATATCCGGATGATCATGGTGGGCAACCTGTGGGGTAACACCTTTGATGCGCTCCTGAGCCGGCTGGTCGGGCGCCCAGCTGCAGGGTCAACGCTGGGCAACGAACTGGGCGTGCTGCTGGGCGGGTTCATCATTGTTCCGGGGGCATTGATCCGCCGCGCATTTCGCAAAAAGCCCGATATGACCCCTTTTGCAGGTAAGTAATAAGTCATGATATTATCACATATAGCGACCCGTCATGTTCTTGACGATCTCGCGTCATAATCGCGTCAAGACCGTCATAAACCTGATGCCCTGTCGTCGTGGCATTTCCAACTTGACGAATCGCCTGACGAATCAGGCTTTGCGCCGTCCCTTCATGAACAGCGCCAGATTTACGATTGCCTGCATGGCCTGGATGATGAGGTCCTGCTCCACGCCGTCAAACTCGGCGGCGATCATGTCCCAGAGCCGCACCAGGCGGTCGTCAATCCCGCCCAGCGCCTGCACCGATGACCCGGCTCGCGCCATCAGCAGCGCGTTGATATCCACCTGAAGCGCCTGGGCCAGC
>JAFGNO010000207.1 GCA_016926985.1 Anaerolineae bacterium | reverse complement strand
AGGAATGGATCAGCAGCGCCGCTGATATGGTGTTCAGCGGATCTACACCACGCGGTTACACACGCAAGCTTCACAGGATAATCAGGGCGCTCTCCTCACAGTGGGACGGATTTCACACCAAAAATCCATAAACCCGGATTTGCGTGGGTGTTTTTCGGTCTAACTGCATTGTCCGACTGCTCACATACGCAAGAAAAAAACTGGCTGACAGCCAGTTTTTTTCTTTAATTAAGTGCAATGCACACCCCTTGCCCGAATATCGGGCCGGGGGTACTGCCACCTGCTGAACCTGATGCTAATCCTCTTTGTCAGCTAAACGAGCATCCTGTTCCTGTTTCTTAAACCGATATACGATACGTCCCTTTTCAAGATCATAGGGGGTCAGTTCCACGCGAACACGGTCACCCAGCAGAATGCGGATATAGTGACGCCGCATCTTGCCAGACAAATATGACAGCACCTCGTGATTGTCGTCCAGCCGCACACGGAACATCATCCCTGGCAGCGCTTCAATCACCATCCCCTCAACCTCGATTTTGTCTTTTGAACTCATTGACCCTTTCATTCCAGTGTACGATCAGGCTGCGCCCAACCATACGTGAGCAAGCCGGTTTCTGTGCTTCACCGACCGCGTAATGTCCCACGCGTCAACTAGATACCCGTGGACATTATCCGCCCCGCCGCTGGATTTTTGCCATCCGGCGGCGAATGCGACGCATTGCCTTCTTCTTCTGGATGCGACGAAGCTCACTCTTGCTGACGTGCCAGCGTTTCCGCCGCACTGTGCTCAGAATGCCGCTTTTAGCCACTTCCTTGCGGAATCGTTTCAGGAGCTGCTCCTGGCTTTCACCAGGGCGCAAAACTACCTTTGCCAATCGACCTCACCTCCTCATCTAAAAATCAGTCTGCGCCAGCTTTTTCGAGAAAATCATCCTCCTCCTGTACTGCCGCAGGGTCCGTTTCCTCGGGTTTTTGCCCCTTCCAGACAGCCTCCTCAAGCCCCTGGATGCTCAAACCCATTCGCTGGCGATGAGGTTCAAGGCTGACAATCCTGGCTCGCACCATGCTTCCCGCCTGAAACAGCCGTTCCAGGTCTTCCGGATCCACCTCCCCCATTTCGGAGGCGTGGAGCAAAGCCTCTATCCCATTGTCCAACTCAACGAACACTCCAAATGATACCACACGGGAGATGGTTCCTTCAACCATCTCTCCAATGGCATGCGTTTTATCGATTTCCAGCCATGGATTAAGCCGCAGCCGTTTTAAACTCAGCCCAATCCGCTGCTGTTCCCTGTCCAGTTGAAGGATATAGACCGAGATAACCTGACCGACTTTCACCACCTGGTCGGGATGAGTAACCCGCTGCCAGGCCAGTTCAGAGACATGGATCAGGCCATCTGCACCCCCCAGGTCAATAAAAGCGCCAAAGTCACGAAGGCTGCTCACCCGACCTTCAACAATGTCCCCTACTTTCAGGTTAAAAAGAAGCTGTCGCTTGGCTTCTTCCCGGGCTTCTCGCTGAGCCATCCGCTGTGAGAATACCAGCCGCCGCCGCCCCGGATTAACCTCAATGACCTTTAACTCCATTACCCGACCAATATACGAGGTGAGATGCCGTATACGGTCTTCGTCGTCCATCCCGCGCGGGAGATCGACTAAATGTGATGCCGGGACAAAACCCCTCAGCTCGCCATAGGGAACAATCAGCCCACCCCTGTTAGCAGCTACCACCTTTCCCTCAAATATCGCGCCGCTCTGCTGGAGGGTTTCCGCAGTATCCCAATCCTCGGTGGCCAATGCCTGCTGGATAGACACAATCAGGCTCCCGTCACGATCCTCTGGCTGCACAACCATTACAGTCACCCGATCGCCAATCTGCCCGTCGAAGGAAGCGCCCAGGGCATCCAGATCATAGCGCGGCACAACACCATCGCGCTTCATCTGTACATCCACGATAATCCCATAATCATCAATGGCGACAATCGTTCCTTCCAGCAAATCTCCGCGCGAAACGCGACCCGGTTCATCGCAGGACTGTTCCAGCAGGGTGGCAAAATCATTCTGCTCATCGCGACAAGAGTCTGAAGTCATCGACAAAAATCCTCCAACCCGGCAGGGTTGTAGCAAAAGAAAAAACCACATCCAGCGCTCAGTGGTATATGTTTGTTAACCCGACTATACCTGCTGCAACCAGTGGTGTTTTGTCCCGCTTGCGGACGGTTATCGGTATTCTAACCGTATTCGCAAACTCTTGTCAATGGTGAAGTGCTTCACAATTACGCACAAAATAAGGGAACCGGGTTAGCAGTTCCCTCTTAGCACGGGTGATCGAAAGCTATCCAGGAAGAATCTCTTCAATCGCCAACAACCGCATTGACTGTTGGAAGCCCCGCCAGCGCCATCGCAATTTCCTCCTCCGGGTACTGGTAGTTGACCAGCTTGCCAGCGTGGTAGTCGATATAAGCCTGGATATCAAAGTGTCCATGCCCTGACAGGTTAAAAAGGATCGCCCGGCTTTCGCCGCTTTCCTTGCAGCGCAGGGCCTCAGTAATCGCCACAGCAACTGCATGATTGCTCTCCGGCGCCGGGATGATCCCTTCAGTCCGGGCAAATTGCACACCGGCAGAAAATGTATCCAACTGCTGGACCGCCACCGCGTCAATGATGCCCAATTGCAGCAGGTGGCTGACCATCGGCGCCATGCCATGATAACGCAGTCCTCCGGCGTGAATACCAACCGGGACAAAACTGTGTCCCAGGGTATGCATTTTTACCAGCGGTGTCATTCGGGCCGTGTCGCCATAATCATATGCATAAGGCCCCCGGGTAAGGGTTGGGCAGGCCGTCGGCTCAACTGCCAGCATGTTAACATCCTGCTCACCGCGCAGCATACGCCCGATGAATGGGAAAGCCATTCCGGAGAAATTCGATCCGCCGCCCGTCGCCCCGACGATCAGGTCCGGGTAGTCTTCTGCCATATCAAACTGCTTCAGCGCCTCCAGACCAATCACCGTCTGGTGCAGGAGCACATGGTTCAATACACTGCCAAGGCTGTATTTGACATCATCCTGGCTGGCTGCGACTTCAACCGCCTCGGAGATTGCAATTCCCAGCGACCCTGGCGAGTCGGGATCATCGGCCAGAATCTCCCGCCCCGCATGGGTGCGATCACTTGGGCTGGGATATACTGAGGCGCCATAAGCCTCCATCAGCCCCCGGCGATATGGTTTCTGATTGTAGCTGACCCGCACCATATAGACCTCGCAGACCATCCCAAAGAAGGCGCAGGCCATCGCCAGGGCCGAACCCCACTGCCCCGCACCTGTTTCTGTGGAAAGCCTGCGTATTCCTTCTTCCCGGTTATAGAAAGCCTGGGCAATAGCTGTATTCGTTTTATGCGACCCAGCCGGGCTGACGCCCTCATATTTGTAGTAAATACGGGCAGGCGTATCCAGTGCGCGCTCAAGACCGCGCGCCCGGATCAACGGCGAGGGACGATACATCCGGTAAGCATCCCGGACAGGCTCCGGGATCTCGATCTCCCGCTCGGTGCTGACTTCCTGAGCAATCAGCGCCATTGGAAACAGAGGCGCCAGGTCGTCAGGCCCAATTGGCATCCCTGTGCCGGGATGCAGCACTGGCGGGAGTGCGACCGGGAGGTCCGCTGCCAGGTTATAGAACGCCTCCGGAATCTGATCCTCGGGCAGCATGTACTTACGTGTTTTTTTCTCAGCCATCTTCAATCCTCCTAATATGGGTTAAACCAGGCCCGGTAACAACTGATTAGAGCCTGCGCATCGCTCTGATCGGCTACCCTGCTGGTGTGGATTGTCAGGCTGTATTTGCCACCTCCCTAACTGTAAAGGTCGATCAGGCTGGCGTGTACGTGGCTGGTCAACCCCATGGCCTCCCTGGCCTGAGCAAGAGTCTGCTGCGCAATCGGTCTGGCCCGCCGCACACCCTGACGAAGGATATCGATCACATCGTCTGGTCGCGCTTCAAGCTCACACCGGCGCTGCCGAATTGGATCAAGAAACGCATTGAGCTTTTCAGCCAGCACTTTTTTGCATTCAACATCGCCGATCTGCCCCTTGCGATAGCGATCCTTGAACTCCGCTACCTGCTCAACATCCGGGTTGAACAGGTCATGGTAGATAAATAGCGGATTGCCTTCGACCGTTCCCGGATCGGTTTTATGGATGCGATTCGGGTCAGTATACATCTGCATCACCTTCTCCCTGACCGTTTTTGCATCATCGGAGAGCATGATCGCGTTGCCCAGCGATTTGCTCATCTTAGCCTGCCCATCGATCCCGACCAGGGTTGGCGCATCACCCGGGATGAAGGCCTCTGCTTCGGGAAAAACCTCGCCGAAGCGGTTGTTAAAACGCCGGGCAATCTCCCTCGTGACCTCGATATGGCTCGCCTGGTCCTTTCCGACCGGTACCAGGTCGCCTTTGACGATCAGGATGTCGGCAGCCTGAAGAACCGGGTAGTTCAGCAGGCCTGATGATGGCTCGGTGATATGCAGGTTCTGCATGGTTTCCTTCAGCGTCGGCACCCGCTGGAGCCGGGGCACTGTTGCCAGCATCGAAAACAGCAGGGTCAGTTCCGCGGTTTCGGGCACATCCGATTGCAGGTAATGGGTGACCTTGTCCGGCTCAACCCCCGCCGCATAGTTGTCGATCACCACATCCAACACATGCTGGCGCGAGAGCAGCACGTCCTCCTTTTCGGGGTGAGTGGTCAGCGTATGGTAATCAGCAACCAGCAGGAACAGGTCATATTCATGCTGGAATCTCACGCGGTTCTGGAGCGTCCCCACATAATGCCCCAGATGCAATTTCCCGGTTGGGCGGTCGCCTGTCAGAATTCGCCCCTTTTTGGTTTCTCCCATATGTCATATCCTCCTGTTCAGGATTGTGTATAAACAAAAACGCCCATCCCGCTTAGGGACGAGCGCTATTCACCCGTGGTGCCACCCTACTTAGGCTGCTGCACAAAAACAAAACCGCGCCATGATGCGCGTTTCAGCCAGCCTCACTTTACCGGGTACGAAGCATTAAGCCGGATACCCTGCGCCCTGATAACGGTGGCGTCTCCGGCCAGGGTTACTTGGTACAACCCGTTCTCCCTGGCAACTCACCGGCCCATTCACCATCTGCGCCTGTACCACCTTTTCAGCTACCGGTGGCTCTCTGAACTCCGCTTTGATGTCTACTCTTCCGGGTCACAGCCTGTGCTATTTGGTTGAACAGCAGTTTATCAAAATCGCCCGATCATGTCAAGGAAGTTGCCATAAATCACGGGAACTGCTGGTTGATGTATTCTGCAATCAACTCGCCCGTCAGTTCGTGGCCGCGTGTGGCAAGATGAGTTTCATTTCGCCAGTACAGTAATTCATTCTGATGGTCGATGAAAATTGGCAGCAGGTCAAGGCAATCCAGATCGTTGGACACACACAACTCCACCAGCAAATCCTGGGGACCTCTACTGGCGATCACTTCATCAGGCCCCAGGCCATGGGCAGGTTTGGTCCCATTCCCCTGGTTGGGCACCTGGTTATTCACCGGCATGATTACAATTAGCACCCGCCTGCCATCAGACTTTATTTCATCTACAAGTTCACTCAGGTAGCCGATCCCGAAATTCAACTGGCGGATATCCTCGTCCGTATAGACCGGCTTGAATATTGCGTCGAAGCTGTCACTCACAGGAATATTGGCCTGCGCCTGGCAGAACCGACAGGACTCTACACCGGCCTGCTGCTCATGAGACAAATCGTCGGCGAAAGCCTCAAGCTGCGCTTCCCACTCCTGGGCCAGTTCCCTGCGTTCACAGGCCGGACGGACCAGAATCCATTGGAGCGTCCGGAACAGCCCGGCTCTCCATTTATCACGGGGGATGATGGTTGCTCTTACCTCTTCCAATGGAATCGGGCCACGGGAAAAGTCAGCCACCACATATCCTTCTGCAATACCCGGCTCGATGCCTGCCAGATTGCCCTGGTCATCGACGATCAACCGGTCACCTTGCACCAACCGGATCGTATCCCAGAAATCGTTCCCGACATACGCAATGATCACAACAATCTCCGGGTTAAAAGCCTCGGAAAACTCCCGGTATGCCAGCAGGTAATGTACAAGCGAATAGCCTGACACCCCGACATTCAGCCCCTGGTAATTTTCACCGGTACGCTCCTCTAGCTGGTTAATTGCGACAACGCTGAGGTTCTCCTCTGGTCTTACCTGGGCGCCCTCAAGAAACGAATCCCCGAGAAACAAAATCCGGTGTGCGTCCGGATCCGGCTGGTTGGATCCATCACGAATGATGAAACCCTGATCGTCAGACTCAAAGCGGGCATACTGCATATTGGGCAGCAAAAACCGGTGAGATGCATTTGGGGCGAAAAAATAGCTAAGACGATCATGGTTGATATAGAAAGGCTCAGGATACACAAACGGCGGCTCTGTCAAACGCAGCCCGATATCGAGCAGAACCAGCGACACCACCAGGCTGATAATGCTGACCAGCAAGCGCTGGGCAATGGCTTTGATTGCCCTTATCACGAGTACCCGCGACAGCAGGACGATTACAGAACCTGCCAGCATGAGGCACCCTGCAACCACCGCATAGGGAACAGGGACTATCCCCCAAAAATAGTCGCCACAAGCAATTCCGGTTGGATAGATCACCACAGCGATCCCGGCAAACACAAGCACCAATCCGATCGCAAGCAGCACTGTTTTCCATCGACAATCTGTCAAATTTCCCCCCGAGGTAGAACTTAACCGGGCGGCCAGCCTAAGCAGCGGCCGGCAAGCAGGTGAAAATGAATATGAAATACGCTCTGACCGGCAATAGCGCCATTGTTGACAACCAGCCGGAATCCATCGCCAACACCGAATTGCTCGGCTACTGCCTTTGCAGCGCCGATCACCTCGCCCATGATCCCATGATCCTCTGGTTCAAGGTCCGCAATCCGCGGAATGTGCTTCCTTGGCACAATCAAAATATGCACCGGCGCCTTGGGATGGATATCGTGAAAAGCCACCACCTGGTCTGATTCGTATACAATCTTCGCCGGGGCTTTTCCCTCGATGATCTTGCAGAAAATGCAGGTATTCATGGCTAAAGCTTATAGCCGATCATCCGCAGGAAATCCTTGCGTTCCTGGATCTCTTTGTCGCCCTCTACCCCTTGAGGAATAAACCCATCCACAACACCAAGAATGCCCCTGCCCTGATCCGTCTCTGCGACAATCACCTCGGTGGGATTC
Source organism: Anaerolineae bacterium (assembly GCA_016926985.1). Taxonomy (GTDB): domain Bacteria; phylum Chloroflexota; class Anaerolineae; order Aggregatilineales; family UBA3940; genus JAFGNO01. Next base: position 5,543 of record JAFGNO010000207.1, on the reverse strand, counting down.
GCAGTCGCACAAAAAATCCGGCAGACTTCTGGAACCTGCTGGATGGCTTTCAGCACATTCACCGGGTAGAAACACTCGCCAAGGAAGATGATGAAGCTATGGCCACAACCAATCGCCTGCAGGTTGCTTGCAGCCAGTTCAATCATCTCCTCATCAGTTCCTGACCAGCGGATCAGGCAGGGACCAGAGGCCTCGCTGAAGGCCACACCAAATTTAATCCCCGGCACGCTGTTCACCAGCGCCTCATGAATGTCCTCAACCGTTTTGATAAAATGCGACTGCCCAAGGATGAAGTTAATCATCTCGGGCTTATTAACGGTCACCACCTTTAATTCCATCATTGCCCTCCGATGTACATCGTGCTCTTTGTCTCCCGGCAATTCTACCCGGATCCCGTCGATCGAAAAAAGTCCTGCTGCTAGGCGATGACTGGGTGTCCTATCAGGCATCCATTTTGCACTTCGCTGATTTCCACCGGTGTGATGGTGTTGGAAAGCATTTCTGGTGCGGTCGTGACAACCCGCAGGTAGTTGCCGGTCAACCCGCTCAGCCTGAACCCATCCAATCCTGCATCGTGTCCAGACTCCCAAAGCACTTCAAGCGTCTTGCCGATATGCGCACATTGGAAAGCGGCAGACATCTGCTTGGATAGCGCCAGCATCTCCGATTTGCGAAACGCCTTGATCTCCTCTGACACCTGACCCGCCATGCGAGCCGCCGCGGTACCTTCCCGGCGCGAATAAGGAAAAACATGCAGGCGGGCAAAATCAATGCTTTCAACATACCGCAGCGACTCAATAAAATCGGTTTCTGTCTCGCCGGGGAACCCGACCATCACATCAGTCGTCAAGGCGAGATCGGAGATCCGCTCGCGCGCCGATCTGACCAGGGCAGCAAAATCAGCGCAGGTTGTCCGCCGTCCCATCCGTTTCAGGATGCGGTCACTGCCCGATTGGAGCGGCAGATGCAGGTGTGGGCACAGACGGAGATCCTGCCACAGGTCAAAAAATGACGGAGAGAGATCCCAGGGTTCCAGCGAACTTAACCTCAGCCTGGGGATATCGGTATTGGTCAGGATTGCTCTCAACAGCACATCAAGCCGAAATTGGCCTGCCCAATCCATACCGTACGATCCAAGGTGGACGCCGGTCAGCACCACTTCCTGATAACCGCCTGCAACCAGCAGGTTGATTTCCTCAATAATCTCAGCCATTGGGCGGCTTTGTCCAGGCCCACGCGCCAAGGTGGTGACACAGAAAGTGCAATGGTGGTCACAGCCATCCTGCACCTTGACAAAGGCCCGTGTCCGCCCAAGCGTGCCGGGTGGCAGTATTTCTCGCTCCAGTTCGCAGCACAGGCGGTTCTCAGCACCTGATACAACCTTTACCAGAGTATCCTTTGCGGTGTTCCCAAGAACAAGCCCTACATGAGGCTGTCGTGCCAATATATCCGGAGACAGCTCTGCGTAACAGCCTGTTACCACAATCTTTGCGCCAGGGTTGGCCCGTCCTAACTGACGGATCATATGCCGGGATTTTTTGGCAGCAGTTGCAGTCACCAGGCAAGTGTTGACCACAAAGAGGTCCGCTTCCTCAACATCCCGCGTGATCACATCCCCACCTGCGGCAAACTGGCGCGCCATCTGCTCGATTTCTGCCTGGTTCAGCCGGCAGCCAACGAAATCCAGGAATACTTTGCGCGGTTTCCTATTGCCCATACTGCCTGTGTTCTCTGCTAGTCCGAGGCCCGTATGACCAGGTCGTCATAGGCAACGCTTGCCACCGCCGGGGTGACTCCGGTGCCGTCAAAGCCGGCATAAGCCTGCACACCCAGCCCGATTTTACCTTCGAGCAGATCGGTATTCTCCCAGGCCATGACAATCTCTCCGCCCAGGCACTCACCCGTATCAAGACTCCAGATTGGGCGCGTACCAGGACTGGACGTTATACACAATGGCAGAACTTCGTCATTCACCGCAAACTCATACTTCCCATTAATGGACGTTATGCGAACGTGATTGACCTGGCTGCCAGTCCGGACAGCGGGTGACAGGTTATAGTCGCTGATGACCCGAAAGGCGCCCCCCAGCACAGTGCTGACCGAGTAAGAACCATCTGCCCCAATATCCAGCCGGTAGACATTATCAGCGTCAACCAGCCGGAACAGGATCATCGCACTGCTGTCCGGATTACCGGATAACCAGGTCACATCAACCTCAAGCAGATAATCTGAAAACGTGTAGTTCAAACCCAGCCAGGTACCAGCATCAAAGGCGGCATTCAAAGAAACAACCAGCCGACCATCGGCCACCTGTGCTGATGCAATCCCGTCATCAAACATCTCTTCCCAGGCAGTCAGGTCGGGTTCATCAAACTGCGCCGTGTAAATGATACCGGAATCGCTGCCAGACACAGCGCTCGGTGGGGGCGGGGGAAGTGTTGGCGCACGCTCAAACAACCGCTCAATACGAAGCCGGAAAAGCCAGGCAAAGCCTGCTGCCAACAGGATCAGCACCAGCGCAGCAGCAGAAATCCAGACCCTCCGAAAGCGGCGAGAACGCTCAATTCTACTCACCTGTACTGACCACCTCAAATGAACGGCTGCCCAGGGCCCTGTCTTTTTGCAGAATTGTCACGGCATAAAACCCGGCATCCCACCCGCTGACAGGCGCGACAAGTGAAAAAAACAGCCATCCCCGACCATAGACCACGTTATCTGGTCCTGCTTCAGCAATGAGATCGCCATCATGCTCCCATTGGGCACTGACTGACACATCTGGCGAATAATTCTCAACCTGAACCGCCACATAAAATGCCGGGTCAAGGCTGCTATAAGAAGCAACCTGATCCACCGGTGCACCATCATTATCCACGCCGGTGGTGGTTACAATACTGGTGACCTCGACTCGATGGGATCGGATGGCAATAAAGACCGTCAGGGCAATCAACCCTATGAGGATCACCACAGAGCGCAGAATCCCCTGTGTATAACGGCGCTTCCAGGACTTGACATCGCTGCGATCCGGCTGGCTGCGCAGCATCTGCTTCTGTAACTGCTTTCGCTGGTTCACTGTTCCCCAAGCCTTTCCAGTGCTCGTCTGGCAAGTGCCCCAAAGGGCCCGTATTGATCATTTTCTACAGCGCGCTGATAATACCCTGTCGCCTCGGGAGCCCGCCCCTGCGATTCAAGAAGCACGCCGAGCTGTGCCAGTGCCCGGGGGAGATCGGGATCATATGACAGCGCCAGGTTCATCTCATCAAAAGCCGCTGCAATATCACCGATCTGGAAATATGCCCACCCCAGCGTGGCGTGTACCTCTGCATTTTCGGGGTCCTCAAGCAATATCTCATTGATCAGGGGCAACCCCTTATCAACAACGTGATACTCCTCATCAATATAGAACTGGGCCAGCATCAGGTTATACCGTCCGTCATCCTCTCCTATCTTAACAGCTTCAAGCAGCCAGATTTCAGCAAATGACAGCGAGCCTTCCATACGGTGAGTTGTGGCAATGTCGATGGCAAACGCAGGGTTAGTTGGGTCCAGCGCAAAGGCGCGCTCAAAAGCCAGCCGGGCCTGGCGCGGCTCGCCAACCCGCTTCCAGACCTGTCCCGCCAGGTAGTTGACCAGGGCGCTATCCGACGAGACTGCTGCCGCCTGCTGCGCTGCACCAAGTGCGGGTTGGCGCTGGACTGCCTCCACGTAAGCGTAGTAAGCCAGGGCTTCCCCATAAAGTGGATTCCGTGCCGCCGCCCGGAGGAAAGCTGTTTCAGCCATCTCCATCTCGCCCATCGCCAGCAGAGCGACACCCAGTTGTGTTTCATAGTGCTCCTGCGATGAAAATGACTGTTCATCCAGCACAGCAAACAGCAGGTGTAGACGGTTGGCCAGTTCCTGATCAATCTGCGCAGCCCGGGCAAGCGTGACCACAGCCTCCTCAGGCCCTTCAAATGCCTGGATCAAACCAAGCCACATCAGCAGATTGCTGTTTCTGCTGCCCGCCTGACGCAGCGCAAGTAGCACAGGATAAGCTCTGTCCCAGTCCCTTAAGCTTACATAATGATCGGCCAGAGCCTCTAATGTCTGAAGGTCAGCGATGCCCCGCATCCAGAGTTCTTCCCGGGTCTGCAAAGCAGCCTCTGTGTGCCCCAGGCCTTCACATATCCGGGCCTTAAGGACCAGTTCATCATTTGTAAGGGGTCTTTCGACAACAAGCCTTTCCAGGCTCTGCTCAGCGGCGGCAAAATCCCCTGCCAGAAGCTCCGACTCCATCGCCAGGGGAAGAAAACCGATCTGCCAGGGTTCATAATCATAGAGAAGATGGTAGTTGCGTGCAGCCGATATAAAATACCCTGATTCCAGTGCATTACTTGCCTGTGCCGCGGCAGACACGATAACCTGAGAAACAGGAGACAGGCCAGACACCAACAGCAGCAATGCGGCGCCTGCCATACGCAGCACAGACGGGGTCAAGCGCGCTTGAAAACAGGCTGCACACACCCTGTGCAGATTTGATAATGGAAGCTGAGCCATCTGCAATCATCCATCCCAGAAAAGATAACGCTACAATAACGCGCAATCCACCGATGCGCCACCTTGACCCCATCCCCAATTCCGCTATATACTTGTTCGGGAAGTGGGCTCCAGCTATCACCAATGTCTATCCGGGCTGGAAACTGACGGACCAAAATCGGCATAAAACCCGGTTCCCATGAATCAATCGACATTTTTCCTATTGCTTGTGTCCGGAGGCAGAGAATGGCAAGCGTAACCTATAACAACGTGACCAAACGCTGGGGGGATGTGACGGCGGTTGACAACCTGAGCATCGAGATCGCGGACCAGGAATTCCTGGTGTTCGTCGGCCCGTCGGGGTGCGGGAAGTCGACCAGCCTGCGGATGCTGGCCGGGCTGGAGGAGATCACGGAAGGCGAGATCTACATCGGGGACCGGCTGGTGAACGATGTGCCGCCCAAGGACCGGGACATCGCGATGGTGTTCCAGAGCTACGCGCTGTACCCGCACATGTCGGTGTATGACAACATGGCCTTCGGGCTGAAGCTGCGCAAGACGCCCAAGGACGAGATCGACCGGCGGGTGCGCTACGCGGCGGGCGAACTGGGCATCGAGCACCTGCTGGACCGCAAGCCGAAGGCGCTCTCAGGCGGGCAGCGGCAGCGCGTGGCGGTGGGGCGGGCGATTGTCCGCGAGCCGGCGGTCTTCCTGATGGATGAGCCGCTCTCCAACCTGGACGCAAAGCTGCGGGTGGAGGCGCGGGCGATGATCCAGCGGCTGCACCTGCGGCTGGAGACGACCTTCATCTACGTGACGCACGACCAGACCGAGGCGATGACGATGGGCTCGCGCATTGCAGTGCTGAAAGACGGGCTGCTGATGCAGATCGACACGCCCCAGGTGCTCTACGATACGCCAAACAACGTGTTTGTCGCCGGGTTCATCGGCAGCCCCAGCATGAACTTCTTTGACGCGACGCTGGTGCAGGAAGACGGGAACCTGATCGTCGATACCGGGTCCTTCCGGGT
>JAFGNO010000206.1 GCA_016926985.1 Anaerolineae bacterium | reverse complement strand
TCAAATCCAGTTTATCATCATCCACCCAGGTGATAAGCTGGTCTCTAATTGAGTCGTGTTCGTCAGGGATAATAGCCTGGGAGGCGATCTCCCAACCAGGGTTCCTGGTGACAATATTCCGGACCAACGGGCCAACCAGATCCTCATATTGTCCTGCCGATGCCCGGTCACTGACAACCAGTATTCCGACCCGTCGCATGGCTAATCATCGTCCTCCAGGCCAAGGATACCGCGCCACTGGGTATGTTTGCTGTGTTGAATCCCATCTTCAGTTACACCATAGTAGACCCGGATAGCGCCATCGATGCGCTGGGCTAGATCATAGCGTTCCCGCCCGGCCTGTTCATACCGGGCGATCACGGCAATATCACCGTGCCACTCCAGTGCCTTAAAATCCGGCGGATTCCCCTCGGCCTGTGTAATCGCATAATGCCACAACTTGCGGGCTGATGCGCGTGTCACATTCCTGACAACATTGCCATTGCGCAGGTCACGGACATGATGGTATATCGCCTTGTTTCGCTTTTCGGAGCCCACGATCTCAACACCAGTTCGGGGAGGATCAACCTCTGCCTCGTTTTGATCATCGCTTTCAGGAATCTCGTTGGCCTCTTCCAGGGGTTGAGCCTGCGGCACCTGTGACAGACCACTTACAACCAGTTGCACAATCTCATCCCTGACCGCCAATCCCGTATCGGTGTCATCCCTCACATATATTTTGTTGTCATCAATTGCATATGGCGGGTCGCTTCCACGCGGCACCTGCACGCGGATAACGGGCACACTTTCCGTATGCAGGATATCCACGTCCACATCAATCGGTGGGGTTATCCGGTGCTCTACCTCTGAGCGGATTTGCTCAACCGCCTCGTGGATATTATTGACACCCGTCGGTTTGACTTTAGGGTTTACTGTTGCACCAATGTAAAGGGTCCCACCATTAGTGTTGGAAAACGCACAGATGTCGGCGATGATGGCATAAAGCCTTCCGCCACGCTTGGACATGCCCTCATGGAATTCCTGAACAATAGTTGAGCCTTCCTGACGGGCTACCAGTACATGGTCAAATGGCGCTGTACTGCTCCGATATGGGCGTGTCAAAGCCAGGTCGTTACCGGCAAACACATCGTAAACCGCCGAGTAGCTCAATTCCGGAAGCAGGATCTCGGTCAGCCGCTCGCCAATACCCAGGTTCTTTGGGTTGCGCGGGTCACGCTCCAAGCGATGGGCGTCTGACCCCTGAATGCAACGCATTGGGCGTGGATATTCTGGTTTGGAACCGTCAAAAAAGCGGGTTGTTGTGCGCCTTCCTCTTCTATCCAGATCGGTGACCTCAAGCGCAAACAGGTTGGGATCCTGCGTATAAGCGATACGGGTTTGCCCGCCAAATGACATGCCGCGCATGGCAACCCCGTGGCTGGAGTTGGCATGAGCCGCAATTGCCATGCCGCCAGCCTCATGGATCGCTTCATATGCAGATAATACATCGGAAGACGCGCCTACATTGGTCTCCCCGCTGTCGAGGTCCGTGGTAGGAATATTCAGGCTGAGAAGCAGGTGCTCCAGCGTTCTGATATCAGTCTGGGGGGGAAATATTCCCAGAATATGGAACCCGAAGGTCGCCGTAAACTCAAAACCGGGCAGGACGAGCATCTTCTCAAACAGGCGGTGGTATTCAGCCAACCGGCGCTCTTCTTCAGAATTAATCCTGCCGGAGCTGGCGAGCCACTCAAGGTGGTGGATATCGTCCAGCATTTCACGATAGCCGCGCACCGTATTGTGGTCAGTAAATGCAATAATATCCAGTCCCCGGCGCTCTGCCTGATGCAAAATATCAAGGTAAGTAACTTCCGCTTGCTGGTAGTCACTTGAGGCAGGCGTATGAAGATGCAAATCCATCCGATACCATGTACGTTTCGATTGTTTGGTTTTTTTTCGATTAGACACTGGTCAACTCTAACTCTCCTATCGCAGAAAAAAACAGCTTGAAACTATATACCTAAAAGCTGGTTGAACTTATCCACCAGGTCGCCGGGATCAAAAGGTTTGATCATAAAATAGTCTGCGCCTGCACCCAATGCCACATCGCCACGCTCCATTCCTGAAGCCATAATCACCGGCGAGTGGGCAAACTCGGCTTCTGCTCGCAATTCCCGGATAAACTCGGTCCCCTCAATGTCGGACAGATTGAAATCTACCAGGAACGCATCAGGGGATTCTGATTTGGCAATCTGCAACGCTGTTTTACCGTCGGGAGCCAATACCACATCAAACCCGTCCAGCTCAAGCAGGGTTTGCAGCAAGCCAACGGTCGTCCTGTCATCATCAACAATCATTATTTTCGGCACAGGCACACTCCTTTTCGACAGGGTCACTGACCAATTCAGGCACAATTACGGGCTGTCATTATTTTCATGATTATGCGAATCTACCTGCTCAAGCGCAGACTCCAACACCTGCTCAACGCGCTCAACCAAGATAAAGGTCATATCTTCCCGGATTTCCTCCGGAATATCATCCAGGTCCTTTTCATTTCGACTGGGCAATATAACCGTCTTGACGCCAAAGCGATGCGCGGCAAGCACTTTTTCCTTGACTCCACCAATCGGCAGCACCTGCCCGCGAAGCGTGATCTCACCTGTCATAGCGACACTGGCATTGACCGGTCGCCTGGTCAACAGCGATGCAAGTGCTGTCGCCATTGTAATACCGGCTGACGGCCCATCTTTTGCGACAGCCCCTGCAGGTACATGCAAGTGGACATCATTCTCTTCAAACCACTTTTCGTCTATGTTTAACTCGCTGGCACGGGCCCGGATATAACTGAGGGCCGCCCGCGCACTTTCCTGCATGACATCGCCCAGCTGACCGGTCAGGATAAATCCCTTTGATCCCGGCATACGAGCCGCTTCAATAAAAACAATATCACCCCCAACAGGGGTCCAGACAAGCCCGGTCGCTACACCTGGAATACAGGTTCGTTCTTCAATCTCGGTAATATTGTAATATTTTGGCTTACCAAGATACTCACCGACCCTGTCTTCTGTCACACGAACGGATTCGACAGAACCCTCGGCAATACGGGTAACAATCTTCCGACATACTGAGCCAATTTCACGTTCCAGGTTCCGGACGCCCGCTTCACGCGTATAATCCCGAATCAGAGTCCGGACAGCCTGATCATCAAACGATATTTCCTCTTGCCTGAGGCTGTTCTCCCGGATCTGGCGAGGGACAAGATACCCCTGGGCAATCTGGACTTTCTCGCTTTCAGTGTACCCGGAAAGCTGTAAAATCTCCATCCGGTCACGCAGTGGCCCTGGAATGGGCTCCAACATGTTGGCTGTAGTAATAAACATGACCTGAGAAAGGTCATAGGGGACATCAAGGTAATGATCCCTGAATTCATTATTCTGCTCAGGGTCAAGCACCTCCAGCAGCGCAGAAGCCGGGTCACCTCTAAAGTCCATCCCCAGCTTATCTATCTCATCAAGCATGATAATCGGGTTCCGGCTGCCTATTCGTCGCAAGGCCTGGATGATCCGGCCCGGCATTGCCCCGATGTAAGTGCGTCGATGCCCGCGGATCTCTGCTTCGTCCCGGATTCCTCCCAGGCTCATCCGGATAAACTTCCGTCCCATGGCACGGGCAATAGATGCCCCCAGTGAGGTCTTCCCCACTCCAGGGGGACCGACAAAACACAGGATAACCCCTTCACGCTCCCGCCGGATTACATCTACCGGCTCGTCTTCGCTGCGCTCATCTTCCCGTTCTTTGCGAAGTTTGCGCACCGCGAGATATTCAAGGATGCGTTCTTTGATGTCTTCCAGTCCATAATGATCTTCGTCGAGCACCTGCCGGGCATGGTTGATGTCCAGATTATCCTCTGTGCCAATGCTCCAGGGGATTGCAGTTAACCAGTCAAGATAGGTTCGGATTACCCCATATTCGGCAGCGGCTGTTGGCAGCTTGGAAAGGCGATCCAGTTCCCGCCGCGCCTCTTTTCCAGCTTCTTCGGGCATACCGGCCTGATCGATCTTCTGGCGGAACTCCTCAACCTCAACCTGCTGTTCGTCTCCCTCGCCCAATTCACGCTGAATGGCTTTAAGCTGTTCGCGAAGGAAATACTCCCGCTGAACCTTGTCAATCTCTGACCGTGCATCTGCCTGTATTTTTCGTCCCAGTTCAAGCACTTCAAGCTCTTTGCCAAGCAGTGTGGTCAACCGGCGCAGTTTTACCTCAGTGCTGTCAAGCTCGATGATCTGCTGGGCATCTGCCAGGTCAAGATTAACATAGGTCGCCACAGTATAGACAAGCTGCAATGGGTCATCGATGTTCAGGGCCGAGACAAGCAGTTCGTTTGGAATGCTGGGGATCAACTCGCTCAGGCGCCTGAACTCCTCCCCGATATTGCGCATCAGGGCTTCAACTTCAATACCCGTTTCAACTGTCTCAGGAATGGGCGTTACACTTGCCTTCAGATATGGCTTCTCAGCGACATATTCCTCTACCTGGATGCGAATCATGCCCTGAACCAGCAGGCGGATCGTTCCATCTGGCGCCCGGAACATACGATGTACAGTCGCCAGGGTTCCGACAGCATGGATATCATCCGGACCAGGCTCTTCATTTTCGGGGTCTTTACTTGCCACCAGCCCAATTAACCTTGGCCCATCATCGCTGATATCATCAACCAGCCTTACGGACCGCGGCTGCCCCACCAGGAGAGGAACAGCAGTCTGCGGATAGACAACCATCCCCCGCAAAGGCAGAATAGGGAGTTCTGCCGGGATTTCAATATCCTCAGAATATTCCTCAACCTCTACAACAAAGGAGGTCTTGTCCGAATCACTGGCTTTGCTCTCTTCGCTTTCCCGGTTTACGCTTTTTCCTTTTGAGGATTTAGCCATTCATTACTCCGTTTATGTTGCAGGTACTGCTCATTTTGATCTACAAAGTGATATCCGGTGGGTAAGGCAACATACGCTGAAGCACCAGCACACCGGCCCCGTAATAAAGCAATAATCGTGACAAGCCGACCAGACTGGCAAGCCCCTCACACCTTGTCTGCCTATAGATTTTACCACACGAAGGGGTGTGTCGCTTTTATGGGGTGCAGCGCAAATTTCGCGCTATCTATCCTCTGAACAAACGGTCATCTTCATGCCCAACGATCAACGATCAAGCTCCAATACCGAGCGGGCCTCTTCACAGAGCGAATACCCTCCAGCAGACAGCCAGGCTTCAAGGGTTGGGCTGCTATCCCAGCCGGCAGATGCTTCGCGATAAATACCACTGCCCCAGCGGTAGTATCGCTGGGTTTCATAGGGCCAATCCTCGTAATCGCGGGAAATAATGGTATATCCACCATTGTATCCGGCCATAGCCAGGCCCGCGTGTCCTTCCGAAAGTTCCAATCCACCACGGATAAAATTCAGCCCCCGTAGCGCATTTGTATCGGGGTCCCACGGGTCCTCACCTTCCTCAAAATGAAAGGGCATCACCTGGAACAAACCCGTTGCGCCAACCCAGGATTCTGCATCTGGATTGCCACACGATTCAATTTGCATCAATGTGGCAACAAGGTTGGGATCCAGCGCGTGCTCTTCTGACCATCGGAGAATATCGCTTTCCCAGTATTGGACGGATGGCGAAAACACCGGAGACAGAGACGGCGCCGGTCGGGAACGACGGCTCTGTGCCTCATACAGAACATACCTGATTTCAGCTTCTTTGCTCAGCGCTTGTGATCCTGGCACAAAGCTAACAACACCCCCCTCTTTGCCACCCAACAGTCGGACAACTGCGCTAAACGCGAATGTCGCAAGCGCAATAAAGAACAATAACTCCAGCCAAAATGACCGGGAACCAAACCAGGCCCGCTTAGCCGGTTGTGTTGGTTTTTTGCGCTTATACCGTTCAGGTTTATTGCTCATCTACCACACCCGAATTGAACGTTTGTTCTTGTCATCATACCAGATTAACACTGCAAAAACCAGACGCGAACTATCTCACATCCTGATACGCAGATTGCCAGGGCCGGTTACAAGCATCTTGCCTTGCTCCATATTTCAAGAGTAAAATGACGGCATAGTAGTGGTGAGAGAAAGGTTACCCGTATGGACCTCGTACAGTTACTCAGAAGTGTCGAGATATTTGCTGGCCTATCCGATGATCAGTTCGAAAAACTGGCGAACACATTCGAGGAACGCGAACTCAGCCAGGATGAGATCCTGTTCCGCCAGGGGGATGAAGGCAACAGCCTCTGCCTGATTAAAGAGGGTTTTGTTGAAATCATTGCTGAAAGCAGCGACAAGCAGGCAAAACGCACCCTGGTCAACCTGGGCCCAGGACAGCTCGTTGGTGAAATGGCACTTATTGACCAGGGGGTGCGGTCTGCATCTGTTCGCGCCGCCAATGAAGGTACTGTTATAGCGACCATGTCGCGCCAGGACTTCGAGAAATTGTGTATGGAAAACTCCGACATCGGCTACGTCGTCATGCGCAATATCGCGGCTGATCTATCTTTCAAACTGCGCCATCGCAAGCTCAGCGAATAACACCAGATGCCGAAGCGACTGCAGATAGAAAAGGACTGACTACATGATCTATAAAGTAAGCTACGTCGTCATCGGTGGAGAGCACCCTGGTGCTATTGCTAATGCAGATGAGCCACCAAAAGTAGGCGATATTGTCAAACTTGGGCGGCATGAATTTAAAGTGCTGGATGTTATGGAACTGATGCCTCCCCGCGGTGGATTTGCATTCCTTCATGCAACATGCCAGATGCTTCCATCGTCCGAAACGGCAGACCAATAAACTAAATGCCCTACCAACTTGATAGGCTTGAATACGAACGGGATATCCTGTCAATCAAGCTGTATGAACCCTTAAGCAACCAAGAGACTGAAGACCTGGCTGCAGAAGCACGCGGTGTTTTTACTTCCGGCAGCCCGGTTTATCTGATGCTGGATCTCCGGGAGTTTGACCTGGCAAAATCGCTGGGCCGCCTGGGGGCCGCGTTTGAGGACATTCCATTCCCTCAATCCGGCAGCCGGCAAACTGACCAGTCACGGGTTGCTGTCATTGGCGGCGGCCCCATCCTCAAGCTCATCCTGCAAATGACAAACGCCCTGTCCGAACAAACAGCGTATGTTCGCCTGTTTTCTGCTGAAGATCAGGCAATCACCTGGCTGCGCGAACAGATGTCCGGCGGGGAATATTAAGTGGCCCCAGGGAACTCTTCTGTGTTGGAAAGCGGGATTTCCATAAAATCCTCGCACAGGAAAACAGGTCCCCCAAAAGGATGTTTTGCTTCTTCAATCAGGTGAGTCGATTCAGTACCCCATACATTGTAATGGATCAGGCCGAGGCGTTTTGCCCCTGCCTCGCGGGCAATTGCGCCCGCCTGGGCAGCGCTGGAATGTCCCAGCGGCTCATCGCCGGTAGCTTCATGGATCAGCAAATCAGCACCTTTAGCGAGGCGAACCGTTTCCGGACATGGCACCGTATCAGATGAATAGGCAAAAACAAAGCCATTGGCGTTGACCGTCACCCGCAGGCCAATGGTAGGCACATAGTGGCGAACCGGGGAAGCCGAGATAGAGAAATCGGTATTGTCTAATACCCGTACCCCTTCACGTTCCGGCAGGTGATGAAATGCAACCGGGAAGAAACCAGGCCATTCGTCCCAATGGAAGGCCATCATCAGATCTTCCACACGCTGGAGGCAGTGGTGAAGTCCGTAAATGCGCAGCGGCATCGACCTCCCTGCCAGCCAGGAAGCCATCATAAACTGGGGTACCGCACCGACATGATCGGGATGAAAGTGCGTCAGTATCATGTCGCTGACTGTTTTAAAGTTGATCCCCACTTGTTTCAGGTTAACCAAGGGACGACCATTACAGTCAATCAGGACGATATCATTGTCGCCTTTCAGGACAAGATGGGAGTTTTCGTGGGCATCATCGGGAACTGCTGATGCTGATCCCAGAATGATCAACTTGGACATTGATAGTCATCCTCTCGCGCTACGGATTACCCGGTGCCAACCAATAAGAGCACGACATTCGGCGTGATAAGGATCTCAACAAACGCAGCCAGGACCAACATGGGCAAGATAAGGGTGACCCAGACCCGGATTGCGTCCGCCAATGCCAGCATCCAACCCTCACTCAGTGTGCCTCCTGGAGGCGGCGACAGAACACAAGCCCCAAGTCTCAAAGCAACAGCCCCGGCCAGGGCCGCCGCAGTAATCTCAAAGATGCTGTGCGGCATGATCGCGGACCAGAGGATCATAGGATCCATCCCGGCTGCAATCATCTGCGCGACAAGATAAGCAACCAGAGCCACAGGAATCATGAGGATCAACACTGCCAGGATCCCCAGACTGAATGTAGCCAGTATGGATGCGACTGCCAGTACACGGAGATTTTGCCCGATAACCAATAATATACCACTCGCACCATGCAAGCCAGTTTCAACCAGAATGCTGGAAAACCGTTCGTACCAATCATCCAGAATAAAGATGTCTGATGGAATGGCAAACACGCTGGCATAGTGATCGCCAATAAAGTAAGCAGCAATAAGAGCCACTACAATTAACAAAAAAGCCCAGCGGACACGCCACAATACCACCAGCACCTCATCCCGGTACCACCGCCAGGCATCGCGTCGGTGGCTCCCCGTCCGCCGGGCAAGCACGAGCTGCCACAATTTTTGAATTCCGCTGTAGAGGTTCAATTCGTCGATCTCGCGCCCAAGCAGTTCTTCACGGTTAAAATTGCGGACCCCCATCCTGACCAGCGCCACGCCAATCACAGCAAGCCCAAGCAAAATCAGCCACAAAACATCATATTGAGCCCAGAACATGATCATCGCCTCGGCCTGTATCAGAAAGGCCATGGGGATGATAATGAAGCTGGCAAGCAGGTTGGCCGCACGCACACTGGTCACCTGGCTGGACACCACAACTGCTCCAGCGACCATCACAACTGCCTGAACAATAGTGAGCAGCAGTATCTGGATTAAAAGCACCACCGGGGGACGCCAGTTCACATTGAAATAGACCCCAACCAGATATACGGTGATTCCCAACAGGCTTCCCATAAGCGGGGGAACGGTTGAACTCAGAACCTTACCAATATACAGCTGAATATTCGTCAGCGGGGTCGATAAAAGCGGTTCCAGGCTCCTGCGCTCTTTTTCACCCACAAAACTTTCCAGCGCGATGATTAATGAGAACGAGATTGGAAAGAATCCAACCACCATCAGAAGAAAGGGGATCAGCCGCTCGGCAACAATTTCGGCGCCGTATTGTTCGACCCAGCTTACCATTCGCCCCGCGCCCCAGTTGGCTATGGTGGGGAAAATCAGGGTGAGGAGAATAATCGGCGCCAGGATACGCCAGTCACGGAACATATCGATGACTTCGCGCCGGGTAATGATCAATGCACGAGACATATTCCACTGAAAGCGTTTCATAAGCCCTTGTTGTGGCCTCGCGCCTGTATCAAGCACTCTGTCAGCCATCATATCCCACATTCCAGTATGCCATCAGGCCGCAACCCCTTCCGCAACAACTCGCAGATACACATCTTCAAGGCTCTGTGGCACTTCACTAAGTGTGATCACGCCCACGCCCAACTCCGACAGTTTTTTAACCACCTCCGGATTTGAAACTGCCGGCTCAGGGGAGCGAAAACGAAGCCAGTTATGCCCCTGTGAAACCACCTCCACCAGCCCGGCAAGTTCATCTGCAAGACCATTTACCCCATGTGTCACGCGCAGCTCAATAAGCGGGGCGCCAAGCAGCCGGGCCTTTAATGACAGGTTGGTCCCTTCAGCGACAATCTTGCCGTGCCGGATGATCGCAATCCGATCCGCTAACTCCTCTGCCTCCGGCAGGTTGTGGGTACAGATCATGATGGTACGCCCGTCACCACGAAGGTCATTGATTGCATCGCGCACCAGCCGGGCACTCAAAGGGTCCATCGCCGATGTTGGCTCATCCAGGAGCAGCACCGGCGGGTCATGGAGCATTGAGCGAACCAGCGCCAGCTTCTGGCGCATGCCTTTTGAGTATTCGCCCAAGCGTTTGTCCAGAACCTGTCCCAGATCAAAACGTTCTGCCAGGCTGCGGGCACGTTCCCGGCGCTTCCCGGCATCCAGCCCATACAACTCGCCGTAAAAATCCAGATATTCCAATCCCTTCATCCGGAGGTAAAGTCCATGCTGTTCAGTCAAAACGCCCACCGCTGCGCGGACCTTGTCCGGTTCTCTTTCTATATCGTATCCGGCGACGTAAGCCTTGCCCGAAGAGGCCCGGAGTATGGAGGTCAATAAACGAACTGTGGTAGTCTTACCTGCTCCATTTGGGCCCAGCAGCGCCAACACCTCGCCCGGATGAACCTCAATGTTAACCTGGCTCACTGCCAGGAAATCGTCAAAGTATTTGGTCAGTTCTTCCGTTTTGATCATATACCACCGTTCATGGGTTTCTGGGCACAATCAACAGATATGAGTATATCGTGATTATATGGTCTCGACCGTATTCTGTATGTAGAACCCCAGGTAACAGGTTGGTTTTCAGCCTGCGTCTGGGTTGTCTGGTAGTTTCAGGCATAAAACAAGTGCACCTGTAGAAAGCAACACCGCCAGAACCTGAACAGCAGACAATCCCAACGTCAGTGATGAAACATCCACGCGTAAGAAATCAAGGAAGAAAATACATGTGAGATAAACTATCACCGCTATGCACACGGTTTTGGGGAGCGGGAAGTTTGATTTCCAATCCACCAGGTAGTAAACACCAACTGAGAAAAGCGCTGCCAGCGACGCATAGGCAGGAGTTGGCTGAAAACGGGTTGGGCCAGGATAGACCGCCAGGTCCGTGAACGGGGGCACACGACGGGCAAGCGTCAAACCCCAGGGCAGATTAGTTGGCG
>JAFGNO010000205.1 GCA_016926985.1 Anaerolineae bacterium | reverse complement strand
GAGGTTGAATACCAGGGCAAGCTCTGAGTATCTCAGCTCACCCAGCTCTGAGATAAAGTGGTTGAGGAGGCTGTAGCTTTCACCTGTCCTGCCTGTATACGCCAGGCCAGATATGAGGCAGCCAAGCAGGATGATTCCGGAGCCGGCAAAGCCAGCCAGCGAGGTGATCCTGATGGGGATCGGGGGTTTCGCAGATGTATTCACGGTTGAGGTGCCTTTCATTATTGTCAGGAGATCAGCATCAGGTGCGGAGTTCAACCAGGTCGCCGTCCTGCAGCACATGGTCACGACCTACCATTTGCCCATCAAACACGCCGCTGCCCCAGACTCGCGCCGACTTGAGTTGGTCGAAAAAATCCCTGTGGACCTTGCTTGCGAATTCCTCCACGGTGCTGCCGCGTTTCATCACAAATGGGGCCGTGTAGTCGGGGTCCTTGCCCGGTGGTTTGGAGTAAATCCGGACAACCTCCAGCTGATCAAATATGATCTGCTTGAATGCCTCCACATGCCGCCCGGTTGCTGCTGATATGGGGATCAGCGAGCAGATTTCCCCGCCCACCAGTTCACAGAGCGCCTGGTAATCTTCATCCCGCTGATCGTCATCGGTTTTATTGACCAGGATCAGAATGGGCACAAAGTAGAGTCTCGAAGGGTCTGGATAATCGGCCTGCCGCTCAATCGGCAGTATCCGGTGTTTTTCCAGAACCGCCAGCGTTTCTTCCACCTGGGTAATCGGGTCGGCCTGAATATCGACCAGCAGCAGCACCAGGTCAACCCGGCGAAGCAGATTCATCAGTTGTGGGTCGGCGAATTCGGCTGTTACCGGCGGGGTGTCGATCAACTGCACCTGGATATTGTCGATCTCCATCATGCCTGGCATTGGTGCCTGGGTAGTGAATGGATAATCGGCAATATCCGGTTCTGCGTTGGTCAGGGCTGCGACGAGACTGGATTTCCCGACGTTGGGTGGGCCAATCAGCGCAACCTGCCCGGCGCCCTCTTTGTCAATATGGTATGGAGAATAGCCCTTGCCGGACTTTTTGCGCTCTTCGGTAGCGGCTTTTAGCTTCGACAGCCTGCGGCGCAGATCGGCGCGCAGCTTGTCAGTCCCTTTGTGTTTGGGAATGGTGCCGAGCATCTCTTCAAGGAGGGTCGCTTTCTCCTCAGGGGTCTGCGCCGCCTTGTAGAGCTTCTCAACGTGAAAATATTCTGGAGGTAGGTTCGTAGGCATACTTCACACTGACAATATGTTTTTCTCCATTATATCGGGTTTGCTGGACGTAGCTACCAGTGAGGAAGCAAATATCAGCCTGTTTTGTAATTTATACATTTCTTACCTTAATAGGTTGAAATGGTTGTCCGGTTTGCTATAACATCATAGATAGCAGTTGATATGCTGAAGCTGTTTTGCTTGGAAGCGTTAAAAACCCGATGTGAGTCTTGCAGGAGCAGATATGGATCTTAATGGTATTCATCACGTCACCGCAGTTTCCAGGAAGATCGGAATTAATCTCGATTTCTATACGCGGGTGCTTGGCCTGCGCCTTGTTAAGAAATCCGTTAACCAGGATGATGTCAGCGCCTACCACCTGTTCTACGCAGATAAACTGGGCACCCCGGGCACAGACATGACTTTCTTTGATTGGCCCCAGATCATTGCTGACCGTCGCGGGAATGACAGCATTGCTGCGACCGCATTTCGGGTCAATGGGCGCGCCGCCCTCGATTACTGGTCGAATCGGCTGACGCAGCAGGGGATTGAGCATTATGGCATTGAATCCATCGGGGAGCGAGAGGCGCTGCGCTTTGAAGACCCGGAGGGTCAGCGTTTAATGCTGGTTGATGATGGAGGGTATCCATTTGAAGGGGAAGCCTGGGATGGCGTTGACATCCCGGTAGCATATGCTCTTCGTGGATTCTATACAGTTGTGCTCTCTGTACCCAGCCTGGACGAGGTCCAGCCTATCCTGACCGATGTCCTGCAGTTTCGCCTGGCCCGACGGGATCGGGATCCTGGGGGCTCAGAAATTCTTGTCTATGAGACTGGTGCAGGTGGCCCCGGTCGTGAATTGTGGGTTGTTGAAGAACCGGATAAACCCATCGCGAGGCTTGGCGCCGGGGGCGTCCACCATGTGGCCTTCCGTGTGACGGATGGAAGCCAGCAGCAATACTGGCAAGAGCGAGCATCAGAAGTCGGGCTGCGGGTGACGCCGGTTATTGATCGCTTCTACTTTCAGTCGATCTACTTCCGAATCTCGAGGGGCATCCTGTTCGAAATTGCCACCGATGGGCCCGGCTTTGCAGTGGACGAACACCTCGATAACCTTGGCGAGAAACTGGCGCTGCCGCCCTTCCTTGAATCTCAGCGTGAGCAGATTGAGGCGGGATTAAAGCCTATTGTGGTTGCTCAACCATAGTTTGGTGACGACCTATCCACGCCGGTAGAGTTGGGCAAGATTGTAGCGGATCACGCCCTTACCCCGGCGCTTGTCGGCGTCCAGCGTACCGATGTACCCCAGTGTGGTATCGGTGGCGGCATGCCCCAGGTTCTGCTGGATGGCAATCAGGTCGACACCGGCATCGTACATCAACCGGGCGTAGGTTCTTCGACAGTCATGAGGTTTGACTGTTGTCAGTTGCCCGGCGATCACGATCGGATAGCGGGCGAGAATTCGCTGGACGCTGCGGGGTGTCAGAGGGACATCCCGTACGTTCCTCTCTGCTTTATATACCCCTCTGAATACTGCGCCGGACGTGATCCCAGCTTCCTGGAGCCAGGCGTCGACCAGCACAAGGCACCAATCGAGTTCTCCATAGGGCACCAGACGCTGCTTGTCGCCCTTTCCATGCCGGACCAGCAGCGCCAGTTCGCCGCCCAGCGTCTGTCGCAGATCGTCGATCTCCAGTCGACATAGTTCATCTTCACGGATGCCTGTGCACAGCAGCATGGCGATCACTGCCGCATCCCGCAGCCCGGACAATGTTGTGATATCCGGGGCGTGCACCAGTTGTTCGGCCTGCATGGGCGTCAGCCGGAGCGCGGCGCTGTCGGCCCTGTCCTGCACCGTTGTCTGCTTCACCGGCGCCGTATCCGGGTGGATGGCATTCTGTATCCGCACCAGCACCTCGTCAACAAACGCTTTTTTGTCTGCCGGTGACGCGTCTGCCGGTGCCATCCCATACAACAGCGACCGCGTCGCGTTGTCCCTTAGCACCCGGCGATAAGCCCCGCGTATTGTCGCCAGATAAGCCGACACGGTAGAGGGGCGCTTCCCGCCTTCGAGCAGCATATTGCGCCACGCCTCCAGATCAGGTTCGTACCAGTGCTCGCCGCGCGACGCCTGCCATTGGCAGAAAAGGGCAATCCGACTGTTTAAATCTTTGGCAGCGCGAGATGGCTTGCTTTGAATCTGTGAAAGGAGTGGGTTGATTGGGTGGGCTAATATGTTCATGGCACAATTATAGCATAATGTCGTATTCTGCCACTTAGACGACGTAATTTATAAAGCCGCAGAACCTCGCAAAGCTCGACTGGTTAACACGTCCTGACCTGCTATAATGTACCGGTATTGTTAGTGGTGCGCGGTTTGCTTATTGCCAGTCCGGGATTCTTGAGGGTAAGTAATTGGAACTCAAAGACATCATAAAAATTTTCCGGCGCTGGTGGTGGTTGATGGTACTGCTTGGGTTGGTTGGCGGCAGTGCTGCTTATATTCTGACCCCTAAGCCGATCCCATTGTATCAGGCCTCAACAACTGTATTGCTCAGCCAGGGAACGGACACCCTGCCGGATGTTGATGAAATTACCCGCGGTCAGCGTCTGGCAGATACCTATGGGCAGTTGATGCGCTCCCGTCCACTGCTTGACGAGGTTATCTCGAATTTGGGTCTTGATTACAATGCGAATGCCCTTTCAAGTGCCGTTGCTGTATCAACCCTGCAGGGCACTAATATCCTGACTGTGTCGGTCACCGATACAGACCCGATTCGCGCTGCTGATATTGCCAACGAAATTGTAAGCGCGTTTATATTGGAAAATGCCGAGCAGGAAAATAGCCGTTACGCCGCATCCCGGCAATCATTGGAACAGGAATTGGCAGCACTTCAGTTAGAACTTGAAACTACCCAGTTAGAACTTTATTATGTTGACAATGATGTTGAACAATTGTCGGCGGATTTGCAGGAACTTGATATCCGGGAGAACCAGATTGGCTTAACTGAGGCTGAGCAAAACCTGCAAGGCCAGATAGAGCAGCAGTTGGGCGAGCTGTTGATCCAGCAGAGCCAGCTTAAACTTCAACTAAACCAGCAAAACACCCGCTACAGCACGTTGCTGACCAGCTATGAAGAGGTCAGGTTGCTTGAAGCGCAGTCGTTCGATATCCTGACTGTCATAGAGCCTGCGCTTCCCGGAAACAGGGTAAGTGCCGCGCCACGTAAAACGCTGAATGGGCTGCAGGGGGCAGTGGTCGGGACCATCTTAGGATTTGGTATTGCCTTCCTGATCAACTATCTGCAGTCGGCAGTG
>JAFGNO010000204.1 GCA_016926985.1 Anaerolineae bacterium | reverse complement strand
ACTAAAGTGTGGAAAGCTTCTGTACCAGTTCGCGGAACGCGGACTTGTAATCTTCTGAAAAATCAAAGCGTGGGCTGCGCCGCAGGTCGTCAGGCACCTTACAGTGCTCAACCTGAGCAATCACGACCGGCTTGCGCCTCTGCTGGAAAAATCGCCAGTTGTCTTCCAGTTCCTCACGATTGAATGTTGCCCTGGAAAGCACCAGAACCATCCGATCGCATTCCTCCAATGCCGGGTGAACGCCGCTTGCCCATTCTACTTCACCAGGGGGCGATTCGGTGTGGAGCCAGGTCGGGATGCCGGTTTTTGTCAGGTCGTCGGACAAACGCTCGGCAAAAGGGCTGTCAGCCCCGGCAAAGTTGATGAAGGTTGCATAATTTACCAGCCCTTTGCGACTGCTGCTTGAGATGTCGCTGAACTGGCTGACATCTGGTTGTACCAGCCCCCGGTGGGCGTCTGTGCGCCCCATACGAAATACGGTTGTCCCGCACATTTCGCATTCACCGCGCGTCCCTGGAGCGCCGCGCCGGGTCCAGACTGCTGTGGGATTGAGCATAACCGTGTGCTCTTTACAACGCACGCAGTAAGCTTCTATTTCTTCCATTTCGTGATCGTCGTCGGAGTAAGCTGGAGTATTCATGAATTTTTCTCGTTGAATAGCGATATGATGGGATCAGTGTAGCCGATGCAGAAAGACGAGGCAAACACCGGGAAATAGTTGGCACGGAACGGCTCCTGTTGTACACTGCCGGGCATGGAAAAGATACAACTACTCAAAGGTGCAGCACCATATTTCTATCCAGGGAATAAGGTGGGCTGCCTGATGGTTCATGGACTGACCGGCACGCCGTTTGAGCTGCGCTGGCTGGGCGAGGAACTCAACAAACAGGGTTATACCGTATATGGGCCACGGCTGGCCGGTCATGGCACCTGTCCGGAGGACCTGACCAGAGTGACCTGGCGCGAATGGTATGCGGATGTGCTGGCAGCCTATGAACTGCTTGGCAGGCAGTGTGACAAGATTTTTGTGATCGGACTTTCAATGGGCGGAGTATTGACCCTGCTGCTCGGTTCGCAGGAAAAAGTTGATGGGCTGGTGGTTCTGTCTGCTCCCCATGAAATCAAGCATCCTCTGTTCCGGTTCTTGCCTCTCCTGTCTCTGTTCATCAAGATCCACAATAAAGGATATGATGTGGAATTGGAAGAACGCTTTGCTCGCCAGGTAAGGAAAGTCCAGGAAGAACGCGGAGAAGCACTGACCGGGCATCCATCTTATAAAGGGTGGGTGATCCCTGCTATCAGGCAGTTCTTGCCGATGCTGTCAGTCATGCGAGAGAACCTCAAGCAGGTCACAGCTCCTATACTGTTCATTCATTCAAAGAAAGACCAGACAGTTCCCTTTGAGAACATGCAGCTGAACTATGATGCCGTTTCCAGCCCGGATAAGTCCATGCTGGTGCTTGAGGAAAGCTGTCATACGGTTGCCGAGGATATTGAATACCCGGTGGTATTTGATGCTGTCAAGGCATTCATCGCCCAGAGGGTTTGATGCTGAAAAACCTGGGACGGAACAACCGGCTGCTCATGCTGGCCCTGTTCGTATGGGCACTTGGGGAGGGGCTGTGGTTTAACAACCTTCGGCAGCTTTACCTGGTTGAACTGGGCGCAGCAGGAACCCAGGTCGGGCTGGCGCTGGCACTGGAAAGCATCGTGCGAGCCATCCTTCCCATCCCGGCGGGGTATCTCAGCGACCGCCTGGGACCACGACGCATGATGCTTGCATCCTGGATTCTGGGGGCGTGCGGCCCCCTGCTACTGGCCCATGCCCGCACCTGGCAGATGGCAGTTCCCGGGATGATTGTTTATGCCATGTCCGGATTCGCCATGCCGGTAATCAGCGTTTTCATCCTGAGAAATACCCAAATGGCCCATTTGCCCATCGGCACCGATCGCGCTCTGACCACTGTTTTTGCCGTCTACCCCATGGGGCTGATTATCTCCCCAACTATTGGGGGCCAGATCGCCGACCGGTTTGATATTCAAACCACGCTGTGGATTGCTGCTGCATTCTTTACTCTATCGACGGTGATTATTCTGTTCACGAGGCCCAATCCGTCTGCCGAGTCCGGGAAACTCCCTGCGCCCACCCGGCTGCTCCGCAACCGGCGCTTTATCTTCCTGAGCGTGTATATGAGCCTGATATTGATTGCCGCGTATACAGGCTTTCAGTTAATGCCCAATTATCTTCAGGAGATCAAAGGATATTCCTTTGGGCGAATCGGGCTGCTGTTTTCGCTGGCTGCTGCCGGAACTACCCTGCTGAATCTCGCTGCCGGGCGCACGCCGCCCCGCTGGAACCTCCTGTTTTTGCTGGGTATTTACTGGTTTTCCCTGCTGGCAATCTGGCAGGCTCAGTCACTGGCAATTGTCAGCATTGCATTTGTAGCCACTGGTTCAATTTATGTGATCCGGACAATTGCAATTGCCCGCACGGCCAATGTTGTTGCCCCGGCGCTGCAGGGCCTTGCATTTGGCGCACTTGAGACGGTTATGGCGATTGCATTGGCGGCCAGTTCGGGGGCTACCGGGTGGCTTTATGCCCTTACACCAGCCCATTCTATGCCGTTTGTTATTTCGCTGGCTATCCTGCCTGTATTAATGACTGGTTGGCTGGCGTGTTCCCGGCGCCTGCTGCAGATTCCCCGGTTAACATCGCCCATTGCTCAGGCAGGCGAGGCAGTCGAAATAGCAGTCAGCGATTAAAATCTATTCGCAGGCTCCCCAACAGGGGGAGATTTTTCGGGGGGTAACATGGCTGATTTAGAGTTAAATTGGGCGCTGGATGTGATCCTCTGGTTCCAGGCATGGCGTGTACCAATTGCGGAGGCACTTGGGACTGTGCTGCATTATCTGGGATCGGAAGATTTTTACCTGATCATCCTGCCATTCATCTACTGGTGTGTGGATGCTGCCTTTGGCAGGCGGCTGGCAGTTTTGTTCATGCTGTCCTCATGGAACAATTCCTGGTTCAAGGCATGGTTTAAACGCCCCAGGCCGTTTATGGTGTCTGATCGTGTTCACCCGGTGGTTATGGAAACCGGGTATGGATTGCCCAGCGGGCACTCACAGGGAACAACTACCCTCTGGGGGGCTGTGGCTCTGCAAGCACGCAAACGCTGGGTAACCATCGCTGTGGCAGTCTATATCGTGCTGATGATTCTGTCTCGCATGTCGTTAGGCGTGCATTT
>JAFGNO010000203.1 GCA_016926985.1 Anaerolineae bacterium | reverse complement strand
GGTTTTCTGTGCAGAGACGCCCTGCGCCGGAATAGAAGGATATTCAAACCAGCAAAATTATTCATCACCTGGTTGATTTTTCCTGACTGTGTGTTGAAAGAACTGCTGCTGTGCCACAGGCTATTATGGAACCAAGCGTCGCGGTCAGGATATTCAGAGAACCAATGGCAAAGACATGGATCTCCATGATATTACCGATTGCCTGCCCAATGGCAAACCCGATCCAGGCAGCCACACAGAAAACAAGCAGCTGACGGCCGCTTCCCCCCAATATCAGGTGCAGCACTGCACCATAAAGTGTGGCAAGGGCCAATCCAAAAGTTAGAGAAGGCGATAAGGACATGGTTGTTCTTTCTCAAAAGACCGCTGTTCTCATGGATACATCATGGCGTTTCTCTGCCACAATCAGCAGGGTCTGGCTTCTGTTAACAGGCGTTTTCACTTCTCTGGCAGAGAAACCACTGTCCGTTAATAGCTGGATCGGTCTGCCGGGAAGCGGGGCTCGCTGTCCGGTTATCCGGTAAAGCCATTCAAGGAATCTTGCCAGTATGTTCATAGAGGTAAGCTGGCCATTGACAATAACAACAAACCGTCCACAGGGCATTAGAACCCGGTGGATCTCGTTGATTGTCTGGATGTTAACGATAAATTCAGTCGGGAAAGTGCTGACAACTGAACCAAAAGTTGCGTCCCGGTAGGGAAGCTGTTGGGCATTTCCTCTTGTCAAGCGGCGAGCCAACCCCATTTTGGCTAACTTACGGGAAGCAATCCGACCCATATAAGGGGATAGGTCAAGCCCGTATATTTCAAATCCCCGTTTTTGCAGGTCTATCTGGAGATTGCCGGTTCCAAAAGCCAGCTCAAGTACAGGTAATCCTGTCTTCAGGTGGGGAATGCATGTGTTCTGCCATGCGCGCCATTGCCCCAGCGATACGCAGATGCTGATCAGGTCGTATGTCCAGGCGAACTCATTGTAGAGGAGGCGGAATCCAAACCGGACAAGACTCCACCAGGCCTGCAGCAGCCGTCTATGCATTCCTACCAGACGTCCTTGAACGAGATTAACCGGATGTTTTCGCTGGTTACCACTTCGCGCGCGCTTGGGTGAGTTAATGCCTGGAGTTCTTGGTATCGTTCATGCACATAAGTCGAATCCTGTATCAGGGCCTCGTCTACATAAGCCGGGTGACACATCAATTCGGACACGCCTTTACTAATGTCCAGAAGTACCAGAAGCAAGTCGGCAAGGATAGCATTATCCCCGAAAAAGCTGGCAATAAATGTGTCAGGTGTTCTTACCTGACCGGATCGGCAGACCTGATCCAGGATGTTGGACATTTCCATCCAGTAGGCATCAGGTAGTTGGTGATAAGCGCCTAGAAACTGCTTTTGGACAGCCATATCTGGATCATCAATATGACCGGTCAGCGGATAGCGTATGGATATAGATAGTTCATGGGCTATCCTGGCCATGAGCGTAAAGAGGTGAGGCGCAAGATAGGTGATATGGTGATGGCTGTCCAGGTGGTCAGGTGGGCGCCCTGCAAACTGGATAAACCGGTCAACCTGTGCTCTCAATTCTGCTTCCAGCAGTGAAACAGGTATTGTCGGAAGTCGTTCTAGCAGTTTGGGAGGGGGTAGAAATACCCCTTTCTCTGATTGAAAGTCCAGCGTCTCTGGCTGGGTCACAGGGGTTCCCCGCGTTAGATTAAGATGTAAACCCAGTCCCAGGTTTGGGGCTTGTTCTTGGGCTGCCTTGATGGCCTCTTCCGCAAATGGCATGTTAACCATCACACTCGTTGAGGTGACAATGCCATTGAGGTGTGAATCAATGATCCCCCGGTTAACACCGGGTGTGAGGCCAAAATCATCTGCGTTGACGATCAGTTGTCGAACCATGAAAGCCCTCTGGTTAACAAGGACTATCTGTTTTGAATGCCATGGACAAGATCCGGGTAGTCACTCATGATCATATCCACCCCCAGGTCCAGCATCTGCCTGATCGTTTTCTCCTCATTGACTGTCCACACGTTGATGCGATAGCCTTTTTGGTGCGCCCACTGCACGTACAGCTCATCAACTAGGGTATAGCGTGGGTGTCTTGCCTGGTGCTTACCGATCAGCATGGCTGGAATTGCTCGCCAGGAAAGCGGCGTGAATAACTCGGGCGTATGGATGAATCCGAGGGGGATGCCGGGTGCCATCTGCCGCATCTTACGGAGAAGCAGGGGATTGAAAGAGGAACAAATAACCCGCTTCTCCATATTGTGTCGCTCAATGACGGATACAACTGTCCTGATCAACCGCTCGGCGATCTGTGGCTTGAGAATATCAAAAGCCTTCATTTCGATGTTGATCAGCAGTGATTGGCCTACCGCTTCAAATACCTCGTCAAGAGTGGGGATAATCGCGCCAGTGAATGCTGGTGAGAACCAGCTCCCGGCGTCAAGCTCCTTCAATTCCGCAAGGGATAGATCAGCTACCCGGCCAGCCCCATTTGTCGTCCGGGCCACGCTGAGATCGTGGATAACAACCGGTGAGCCATCGGCGGTCAGTTGAACATCCAACTCAACACCATCAGCGCCCGCTGCGGCAGCCCCAAAAAACGCTTCCAGCGTATTCTCAGGCGCCTGCATACGGGCGCCCCGGTGGGCAAAGTTCAGGATTCGGTTGGCGTAAAAATCGGCCAGGGGAAGCTGGGTCAATTGTCGTTATCCTGTTGTGAAAGGCCTGGCTGGCTCCGCTGTGGAAGCCAGCCAGGTCGGTTGGAGGCAGTTAGAGATCGACAAAATACGCAGCACAGGCGCGGTCGATCAGGTCCTTGTTCATCTCAAAAGGTATCTCAAGGTAACTGGCGATATCCTTCATCTGGTCAATCAGGTCACGTGGCTGGCTTCCTCGTAAGGGGCGGTTGTTTTTGATATACCATTCCTGCAGCAGGTAAGCCATCATTTTGTCATCGTAAGGAAGCCCCCGCAGTGAGGCCATCTTTCTGAAGATCTCCCGGTATTCTTCAAATGAGGGGTCCACAATCTCGATTTTGTGCCGGATACGTCGCAGAAATGCTTCATCCACCAGGTCACTGGGTTCCAGATTTGTTGAGAAAACAACCAAAACATCAAAGGGAATCTCGATCTTACGCCCGTTTGCCAGTGTCAGGAAGTCAACGCGTTTTTCCAGGGGGACAATCCACCGGTTTAGAAGATCCCGTGGGCGCACCTGCTGACGCCCAAAGTCGTCTATGAGCAGCATCCCACCATTTGCCTTCATCTGGAAGGGGGCTTCGTAGTACTTGTTAATATTGTCATAAACCAGGTCCAGTGTTTCCAGGGTAAGCTCACCCCCAACCATGATCATCGGGCGGCGGATCTTGACCCAGCGCGGATCGGGAAGCGTGCTTCCTGATCCAGTGCCCCGGTATTCTTCTTCGTTGATCAGTTCGTGGTTAACATTGTCGAATACGCGCACGATCTGTCCATCGACGTCTATAGCATGAGGAATATACATGGTTGCGCCGAGTACAACTCTGCCCACCGATTCGGATATGGTGGTTTTGCCGTTGCCAGGGGGGCCAAACAGGAAAATCGAACGCCCGGAATTTACCGCAGGCCCAATCTTCTGCAACACCGATTTGCTGATCACAAGATGAGAGAGGGCCTCCTCCATGATGTGTTTATTGGCAGTCACGCGTTTGTGTTGTTCCCTGATTGACTGTGAATATACATCAAGGGGAACCGGCGCCGGTCCGGCATATTGGGATCTGTCCAGTGATTCTCGGGCTTTTTCGATGCCAGCCCCGGTGATCACGTATTGGTATGCGCCTTCACCGAAGCCCCCGCTGCCTCTTACTTCTACCTGGCGCTCGCGCTTCAGAAAGTCCATGACCTGATCAATCACGCCTGTGAATGGGAGCCGGATGGCCTCAGCAATCCCGTATCCTGATTTGAAACCACTGAAATACAGAAACTTCAACACCAGTTCAGATAAATAGAAAAGGTTTAGCCCTGTATCTTCAATGCGTTTGATCGGTTTGGGTAACCAGTGCTCGCCGGTCCCTGTTCCGTATTTCTCCCCGGTTTGACTTCGTTTTTCCAGTGACCCGGTTCCTTCCTCGCGTCGCTGGGCTGCTTGTTGCGCGGCAATCTGTGCGGCTGATGGTTTAATGCTGCTCATAAGCGATTTCCTTTAACGCTTCACTTAAGCGATTGATATCCTCTACAGTATTATAGCAGTGAGTGGAGGCGCGCAAGTAGGTGCCCCCTTCAGAATCAAGATGCTCCCTAAGGATTATGCCTCGTTCTGTCAGCGCCTGTACGGCCTGGTAGGGGTCTGTGTCATATTTGAAAGTCACGATGTTGGCTCTGTAATGTGGGTCATGAGGTGTGATGACTGCAAACCCTGCCTGCTCCAGCATTTCGATCAGGGCGCCGGTCAGAGCCGTAACCCAAACGGCAATTTTCTCTACTCCTGTCTCAGCTAGAAAATCGATTGCAGCCCGCAGCCCGGCCAGGCCTACCAGGTTGCTGGTCCCCATGTGGAACCGCCCGGCGGCCTTGCGAAGGGTAGTGTCGTACTTCAGCCAGTGTTCCCAGTTCTCAACAGAAAGGGGGCCAACAAAAACCGGGGTCATTTTCTCAATGACCTCTTCCCGAATGACCATAAACCCCTGGCCGGGCGGCGCGCAAAGGGCTTTCTGCCCTCCGGCAGCCAGTGCATGGATTTTCATACCCTCCATATCAATGGGGACAATTCCTGCCATCTGGATGGCGTCCACCACCAGCCACAACCCATGTTCCTTGCAGTAGGCTCCCAGTGCATGCATATCTTCTCGCCGCCCGGTGAAAAACTGCACGCCGCTGACAGCAACAACCCGGCTGTTTTTGTCCCGGTGGTTATCCAGTGCTGACAGATCAAGGCCGCCATGACGGGTGGGCAACAACCGTGTTTCCACGCCACGAGTTGCAAGGTTCATCCAGGGATATACGTTTGATGGGAATTCAATATCACAGAGCAGCACATTGCTGCCCGGTGGTAACGGAAGTCCCTGCGCAATGAGGTTGATACCCGTCGATGTATTGGGTACAAAGGCCACTTCTTCGGGTTTTGCACCAACAAATTTGGCGATGGCAGCAGGCAGGTCGGCAAACAGAGTATCTCCCAGTTTCGCATAAGCGCCGCTGCCCAGTTGAGAAATTTCCTCGGTTGCTGCGATCATGGCCTGCTTGACCGGCCTCGGCAGAGGGCTCATTCCTGCGTGATTCAAATAAGCAAGACCCGCTTGGGCAACCTCAAACTGGTTGCGGAGGTGTTGGATGTCATATGGGGGCTGTAGGTTCATGTTTCACCGGTTCACAAGGCATAGAATGGCTCGAATTATAGCATTGCCGGAGTGGACAGCACAACCCTTCGCGATCTGGCCTGTATACGTAGAATCAACCTTCGGCAAACTTTTTGCCAACCCGCATGTAGGGTTTTCGTCGTGTATGACTGGCTTCGTCACGATACAATGAAAATGCATCATCGGTACCAGAGAGACATTGCTGCATGGGTAATTCCTGAACAATCAGAATATGGAGTGAGAACCTGATCACCATGCTGGAACGAATTCATTGGCTGGGGCATGCAAGTTTCCTGATAAACGGGCCTCCGTTTGTCGACGATCCAGTAATCTATATTGATCCATGGCGTATCCCTGACAGTGCTCCATCAGCCGATCTCATCCTGATATCTCACGAGCACCATGACCATTGTTCTCCCGACGATATAGAACGCATTATGAATGGCTCGACGCAGATTATTGCCAGCCAGCGTGTGGCAGACCGGATATCTTTCCCGGTGGTTATTCTCCGCGAATGGCAGGCGACAGCGATACCCGACCTGAGGGTATCGGTGCGTGCTGTGCCGGCTTATACAGTCAATCACACCTATCACGACCGCAGCTACGGTGGACTGGGCTTTATCATCACCATTAAGCGCCACGATATTTACTTTGCGGGTGATACCGACAAAATCCCCGAAATGGCGAAAATCGGGTGTGATATTGCGCTTGTGCCGGTTGGTGGAAGTTATACCATGGATGTGGAGGCTGCTGTGGAAGCAGTCGAACTGATCAAGCCGAAGAT
Source organism: Anaerolineae bacterium (assembly GCA_016926985.1). Classification (GTDB taxonomy): domain Bacteria; phylum Chloroflexota; class Anaerolineae; order Aggregatilineales; family UBA3940; genus JAFGNO01. The sequence continues at coordinate 15,804 of JAFGNO010000203.1, read as the reverse complement.
AGCTATACCCATGCACTATGGTCGCGAGATACCGGGCAGCAGACACAATGGTATGCGCTTCACCCAGGCGGTCAATGGCGGTATTTCTGCTGTTGAGCTGGAGGATGAACGGGTCGCCAGCCTGTCGTTGTAGTATCAATTAGCAATGAAAAAAGGACTGGCTTTATTGCCGGTCCTTTTGTATTTCCAAAATATAGCCGAGAAACACTAGGCGGCTAGGTCGTCTTCATCTTGCCAGCGAAGCCGGCTCTCGTTTTCCGAGAGGATGATTGGGCGTGATGTGCCGCATATTGCGTGGTCATCGATCACAACTTTTTTGATATCATCCCGTGAGGGGATTTCGAACATCACGTCCAGCAGCGCGCGCTCAATGATGGACCGCAGCCCGCGTGCGCCTGTCTCGCGCTCCATTGCCAGGTCTGCAGCGGCAGCCAGTGCTTCAGGTGTGAACTCAAGTTTAACATGGTCCAGCGTAAACATTGCTTTATACTGCCGTGTGAGCGCATTGCGTGGCTCTGTGAGAATCCTGATCAACGACTCTTTGTCCAAAGGGTCCACAGCTACCGTGACCGGCAGGCGGCCCATGATTTCCGGGATCATGCCAAATTCAATAAAATCCTCCGGGCTGGCCAGGTGCAGCAGGTCAGATTCGGTGTAGTTCTTGCGTTTGGCGTTTGATTGAAACGAAATCTGCCCTTTAACCCCAACACGTTTGGCGATAATCTCGTCAATGGTGTCAAATGTGCCGCCGCAGATAAAGAGGATGTTATGTGTGTTGATCTGGATAAATTCCTCATGTGGATGCTTGCGCCCACCGCGTGGTGGCACATTTGCTAATGTACCCTCGATGATCTTCAAAAGCGCCTGTTGGACACCTTCTCCGCTGACATCCCGGGTCAGGGATGGGTTGTCACCGGTCTTCCGGGCAGTCTTATCGATCTCATCGATGTAGATGATTCCCTGCTCGGCGCGTGCAATATCGTAATCGGCAGCCTGTATCAGGCGCAGCAGGATATTCTCCACGTCCTCGCCAACATAACCCGCCTCCGTGAGCGCGGTGGCGTCGGTGATGCAGAATGGCACATCCAGCAGACGGGCCAGGGTATGTGCCAGGAGCGTCTTGCCAACTCCGGTAGGACCAAGCAGCAGGATATTACTTTTGTCAATCTCAACATCATCCAGCTTGCTGCCTGCTCGCACACGTTTGTAGTGATTGTAAACAGCCACTGCCAGAGTCCGTTTTGCTTTGTCCTGCCCAATCACATATTCATTGAGGTGTTCAAAGATCTCCTGTGGGGAAGGGAGGGGCTTGTTCTCAAAGTCGTCAGCCTTGCTATCAATCGAGGCTTCCTCGTTGAGGATTTCGCGGCAAAGGTCGACACACTCATCGCAGATAAAAACCCCTTCCGGGCCGGAGATCACACGGTTAACCTCTGATACTGGTCTTCGGCAAAATGAGCAGTGCTGCGGCCCAACCGGTTTGGATTGCATCTTACTCCGCCGCCTTATTCGGGGGATCCAGAACGCCGTCTATTAATCCATACTCCACCGCCTGTTCAGCAGTGAGGAAAATATCCCGGTCGGTGTCATCCGCGATCTTTTCAACAGGCTGGCCTGTATGTAAAGAGAGCACGTTGTTTAGGCGTTCCCGCAGGCGCAGGATTTCCTTTGCCTGGATTTCAATGTCTGTTGCCTGTCCTTGTGCGCCGCCTATCGGTTGGTGGAGGTGAACGGTGGCATTGGGGAGCGCATAGCGGCGTCCTTTGGTGCCGGCTGTCAGCAGCACCGTGCCAAAGCTGGCGGTAAAGCCGACGGCGACTGTGCTGACCGGGGCAGTTATCTGCTGCATGGTGTCATAAATCCCTAGGCCGGCGTAAATCTGCCCGCCCGGCGAGTTGATGAACACCTGGATTTCCTTCTCGGGATCCTCGCGGTTCAGGAAGAGGAGCTGTGCCACGATCAGGTTGGCTACCTGATCGCTTATGGACGTGCCCACAAACACAATGCGTTCTTTGAGCAGCAGCGAAAAAATATCATATGCACGTTCGCCGCGCCCTGACGATTCAACAACCATTGGGATCAGATTGGTTGGTATTGATAAGCTCATTACTGGAACCTTTCTTTAACAGTGTCTATATTTCGGTGGTGGGGTTGGGTGACTCTTCCTGCCCGCTGGCCGCATCTGATACTTCTGGCGTATCGGCTGGGTTTTCTTCCACAAGGGAATCGGTTGTGTGAGTTTCGCTGACGCTGGATTCCGGTTCCCCTTCCTGTTCAGGCGCCTTTTCTTCGCCAATCTCGGGGTTTTCCCCGCGCGCAATCTTAATCATCCGGGTGATCCCTTTATCGGTCAGGAGGCGGTTGGCCAGATCTCTGCGGGCTTCTTTCGAGGAAAGGAACTGTCGCATAAGTTGAGCTTGTGAGCCAAACGGCAGAACGGCAGTGCTAATCTCGTCTTCGATTTCCTCATCGGTAATGGACAGGCCCTCGGCCATCACCAGTTCACTGAGGATCAGTGCTTTGGCCAGCTGCTTTTCTGCGTGTTCGCGATACTCTTCACGCAGGGCATCTTTGTCTTTACCTGTAATTTTCAGGTAATCGTCCAGATTTATTCCCTGCCTCTGCAGATTGCTTTCCATATCCTCGAGCATGTGATCAATCTGCTCATCTATCATGACAGGGGGATACTTCAGAGTAGCATAGTCGCTGATGAGCACGTCAAATATTCTGTCAGTATAGGTTGTCCGGGCTGTTTGCTCCGCTTCGTCGACAAGCTGTTTCCTCACATCGCTGCGGAGGTCTTCAAGGGTCTGATAATCGCTGTCAACCTCTGATGCAAACCCATCGTCAAGCTCAGGCAGATTGTGCTCGTAGACTTCCAGGCAATTCACTTCAAATGACACGGTCTTCCCACGAAGCGCTTCGGCAACACCCTCATCATCAGCTATAAAGGACATGGTGAAGCTGCGCTGTTCGTCGGCAGTCATGCCAACTAGCTGCTTTGAAAAACCGGGGACAGGGTAGGTGGAGTCTTCGTCAATCTTGATGCGGATACCCTTGCGATTGACCCAGATATTATTGCCTGCTTCATTGGGATCGCTACTTGGTTCCAGATCATTGTTGGAGTCTTCTGGACGAACCAATTTACCAACGATATCAAGCAGAGCATATTTTCCGAACTCGATTGAAGACTGGATGGGATCAAAAGTGGCATACTGATCCTGAAGCCGCTTAAGAACCTCATCAATATCCGCATCCAGAACTTCTGGGGGGTCATAGTCCACACGGACTTCACGATAGCTACCCAGGTTTACTTCCGGGATCAGGGGGACCATGAAGGTAAAGATCGGCGGGTCGAGTGAAAGATCACTCAGTATTCCGGGCGCATAGGGCTCGATCTGGCCTTCATCCAGGGCTTCTGTATAAACAGCCTGTCCAAGGGGGTCTATGGCTTCATCCAGAATGGCAGCCTCGCCGTAATGCTGAACAATGATGTGGTAAGGGGCTTTCCCTTTCCGGAATCCGGGAATGTTTACTTTTTTCGCGATTCGGCGAGCCGCCGCTCGCTTTTCTTTCTCCAGGCGTTCAGGGTCGACGGTTACGACGATCTTGGCCTGATGGTCATCAAGTATCTCAATTTCCTGATTGGGCACGGTGCAATCCTTGTTAGTGAAGTAATGATCGATTATATCATGGGCAATAGTCACATGCCATCACGCCGGGACCGTCCGGCATATGAATTTTGTAAGAAATCCACGCTCGGACAGACGGAAGGCTCTACCTGAAGTAGAGCCCCAATTCTGTGGGGAAGGCGGGACTCGAACCCGCACGCCTTGCGGCACATGATCCTAAGTCATGCTCGTCTGCCAGTTCCGACACTCCCCCGCAGGGGGCCATTATATCTTGCCGGTCTTGTGGCTGCCAACGGTGGCAATAGTCATTGCTGTAATGCCCGTTCACTGGATATAATCGACCTTCATCGGTGTCCAGAAGCTTGGAGAATGGGTGTCAGCGACACAAATTCGAATGATAGGAGTGGGTTAATGATCGATGTAAACGAACTGCGACGCGGGGTGACATTCACCCTTGATGGGGAGCTATTTAAGGTACTCGAATATCAGCATCACAAACCTGGTCGAGGAAAAGCGACAATTCGTGTGCAGATCCGCAACCTTCGTTCAGGGGTCACGAAGGAAATGACTTTCAACTCCGGGGATCGTGTTGAAAATATCCGGCTTGAAACCAGAGTGGTTGACTACCTGTATTCTGATGGTGAATTTCTTCACTTCATGGATGTGAATACCTATGAGCAGCCCCAGATGCGCATAGATGAATTTGGGAATGATGTCAAATACTTATCCGAGAATCTGTCACTCAAGCTGTCCTCCTATGAAGGTGAGATAATTGATTATGAGCTGCCTACTACGGTCGAACAGGCAGTGGAAGAATCAGAGATGGCAATTGCCGGTGATACGGCGACCGGTGCAACCAAGCAGGTGACAACGGCCACTGGTCTCAAAGTGACCGTTCCCCTGTTTGTCAATGTGGGCGATGTGATCCGGATCGACACACGCGACGGCTCTTATGTAACACGTGTGTAGGGAATGTGGTTATATCCAGGTCCAGTGGTCGTGCTGCGCCGATTTGATAATGTGCGGACAGGGTAGATTGTTATCTGATGATTACACCTGATGGCAGGGAGTGCAGGTATTATTACAGTGATTTCCACCGTGGGCGCAGCCGGGAGGAATGCCGTCTGCTGATGGAAAGCAGACAGGGCAACCTGTGGCATCCTGCTGACTGCCGCCGTTGCCCCGTGCCAGATATCCTCTGGGCCAATGCCAGCCCGCACCTGAGACTGTCATTATCCCTCCATAAGGGCCTGTTCGGGTTGGGAAGAAGCATCCGGGTAATTGCTACCTGCCGGAAACATAAGGTGCCAGTTGAGAACCCATTTACCGGGTGTCCGCTGTGTGTACAAGATGGTCCTGATATCGACGCAATACTGGGAAGGGACGGCGAGCAATGATCAAGGTCGTTTTGCTTGATCTTGATGATACTCTGGCTGATACCAGCATTGATAGGTTCTTCCCACGCTATCTTGAGGAACTCGGGCGGTTCGCGGCTCATATCAGCGACCCGGCAACCTTTGTTTCCAAGCTTTTGTCAGCCTATGGGTTTGCACTGGCTGAAAACTCCCCGCTTCTGACCCTCTATGAGCGTTTTCTTAAGCGCTTCAGTAACGAGATGAGTGTTGAGGAGTCTGAACTGGTCCGGCTCTTTGATCAGTTTTATGCTCACCAGTACCCGGTTCTTAAAGCCTATATTCAACCCTTTTCTGTGTCCAGCGAACTGCTGGCAAGCCTGGAGGAGAGGGAGATACCATTCCTTATTGCTACGAATCCCGGTCTGCCTTTGCAGGCTGCTGCTTACCGAATGCGCTGGGCGGGTATTCCCGCGGATGCTTATGATTTCAAACTGATCACGACCATCGAGAACATGCATTTTGGCAAGCCCCATCCCGAGTATTATTCGGAGATTGTTCAGCAGATGGGCGTGGAACCAGATGAGGCAGTAATGGTTGGCGATTCCTGGGAGCAGGATATTTTGGGGGCTCACAGGGCGGGCTTGCATACATACTGGATATGTGCGCCGGGGGACCACCCCCCTGGAGAAAACCGGGTATCGGCTTACGGAACACTGTCCGATTTTAACCGCCTTGTGCGTACCGGATGGTTGGATACTCAGGAACCCAGGGTGCTTTCTCAAGAAGCTACAATAATCAGATTGAGCGTATTCCCCGCAATCATTGATACGATTTGCCGGGAGTATTCCGTCGATGTTCTGGAATGTGTTCCGGGAGAGGATGAATGGTCAGTGCGCGATATTGTCTGTCATCTGCACGATCATGAACAGGATGAGTTAGTACGCTTTGCCCAGATTCTAAATCGTCATAACCCCTTCTTATCGGCAAACACCAATCCATGGTCAGGTTCGCGGGATTATCGTGAACAGAAGATAAGAAAAGCACTCGAACAGTTCGCTGAAATGCGTGCTGAAACCGTGAGGTTTTTGGCCGGGCTGGAACCGGCGGACTGGGATCGGCCTGCGCGAGATGCCATTTTTGGCCCAATAACGCTCCGGGAAAATGTACGCTTTGTTGCCGAGCACGATCGGACTCATCTCGCCCAGATGCGAGAAGCCATTGCCTATGCTCTCACCGTCTGTGGGTGATTGTTACAGCGTGGCAATCGGCAGTGTAAACATGAAAGTTGTGCCTGTTTCGGGGCTGCTTTTGTATGTAAGCTCAATGTGATGTGCCTCAAGGATGGTTTTTACCATCGCCAGGCCAAGCCCTATTCCCCCATAGCGCCTTTTTACACTCTCATCTCCCTGACGAAAAAGCTGAAACATGATCTGTTTAGCCTCATCAGAGATGCCAGGGCCATTATCATGTATAGCGATGTAAACGCCGTCATCCACACGCTTTGCCTGAACTGAGACGGGTTTACCACTGCCATACTTGAGGCCGTTATCAATAAGATTTGCCATGACTCTTGTCATCCGGTTTGAGTCCACATCTATAGGGGGGAGGTTCCGCTCAACCTTCAATTCAACGTCGTCGATATTGCGTCCCCGGATTTGCCGGACTCGTCCAAGGGCACCTGCAATCAGGTCGGCGGTAGATGTTGGCGTGCGCTTCAGTTCGGTTGGGTCAGCATATACGCTGATGTCATCAATCTTGAGTTCGAGTTGCCGGAACGAATCGTTCATCCGGTCCACCAGGTCCCGCATCCGTTCGGGTGGATCTTCCTGGTTGATCAACCACAGCGCGTTTTTTGTTTCTCCTAGGGGGGTGCGAAGTTCGTGGGCAATTGTGTTAAGGATGCGGCCTTTTAGCTTGCTCAACTCGTCCAGCCGCTGGTTAGCCTCGCGCAGTTCGGAGGTGCGGGCTTCTACCCGCTGTTCCAGTTCCTGGTTATATTGTTCAACAGCTTCATAAAGCTGCTTGGTCCGGATCAGTGAACGCACCCGTGTTGTCAGCTCTACTAGGTCAACCGGTTTGGTCAGCAGGTCATCAGCTCCGGCCTCGATGCCCGCCAGGCGGTTTGAGCGCTCGGTTTTGCCAGTAACCAGCACGATAGGTAGCAGTCGAGTCTTATCGGATGATTTGATCTGGCGGCAGATCTCTATCCCGGACAAGCCGGGCATGATAACGTCTAACACAATGACGTCGGGCTTAAACTGCTCAACCAGTTTTAGGGCGTCATGCGCGTTCGTGGTAGATTTGATCTGGTATCCATCACGGGCAAGGAATTTCGTGAATACTTCAACGATCTCTTTATTATCGTCAACCACGAGCACCCGGCAGTCCTTGGGTTGCCGGGTTGGAAACTCAATGTGGGAAGTCTTCAAAGGTTGCAATATGGTTCTCATTCCGATAAGCGGGTACCAGGCGCGTTCCGAGCAGAACCCGGAAATTTCGATCATTACCTGCTTATAGATTACAGTATTATCGGCAGGTTATGCCACTGGCGCGATACGATAACCAGGGAGATGATGTAAATAACGGCGTATGACAGCAGATTCATCCGGCAGAGAGGTTATTTCTCATCACCGTTTCAAAAGGCCGGGCATCAGGTTGTGGCTGCCAATCCTGATGCTGTCCTTGCTGGTGCTTTGCGGCTGGGTGATTACGCCCAGAGTGCGGGTCATTGAATTCATTGGCCTGATTTTCCTGATATATGTCTCGACCAGCGCTCTGGTCTCGGTGTGCGAAATATCGGTGACAGAAGATGGGTTGATTATCGACCGTCTGCTGCTGCCGGAGCGGTTTGTTCCCTGGGAGGCCATTAATCGCGTTCTGATATATGCACACGCAGCCGATCAGGAAGAGGACCCTATCGAAATCGTCAGCATCAGCGTATATGAAGGGCTGTCTCCACTCAATCGCCTTCCGGGGCTGGTCTACGGGCAGGGTTTCAGGCAGACAATTGTTGTTACACCGGATACGCTGGAGAACTATGAGGAACTGATGGTGGCTTTGGAAACCCATACATCAGTATACTGGCATCAGTCGCATTAATCAGAGTTGATGGTGCAGCGGCTGAATACTCACCTTCAGAAAGGGAAATCCTATGCGCGACACACTTGTCGCGATTGATATTGAGAGCACCGGGCTGGACTTGAGCACTGAGCAGATCATTGAGATCGCCGCAGTCCGCTTCCATGATGGCGAAGTCCTGGATAGCTGGACGACCCTGGTCAACCCCGGCCATCCCATCCCTCCCTTTATTACCAGGTTAACGGGGATTACTGACGATGATGTGAAAGGCTCTCCGCGTATCCGAGAAGTCCTTGCCGGGCTTCGTCGCTTTGTCGGTAGTTCGCCGCTGGTTGGTCACAATATCCGTTTTGATGTCGATTTCCTGAACAAATCCGATGCCAATCTCTCTAATCCCCTGATTGATACCTATGCCCTCGCCTCAGTTCTGCTGCCTGCCGCCCCGCGTTACAGCCTGGGTGGGCTGGCAGCAGAACTGGATATAGAGGTGGAACAGGCTCACCGCGCTCTCTCTGATGTATACACGACCGTTGCGCTATACCAGCATCTCTGGGAGAAGGTACTTGCACTGCCTCTCGATACACTGGCAGAGATCGTCAGGAATGGCAAACAAATGCCCTGGGATGCGGCTCTCGTATTCGAAGAGGCCATGGCGCCCCGGGCGCGTGAGGCATTTACCTCCGGGAAACGGGAGGGAGCGCCCGCATTTGGTGATTCGCAGATTAACCTTTTCAAGACCTCAAGATCCGACAGGTCGGGATTGACGCCAGCACAGGAGCGACGCAGTATAGACCTCGATCAGGCGGTGGCTGCCATTGAGCCCGACGGGCCATTGTCTGCAGTCATTGATTCCTATGAGTATCGTCCCCAACAGGCCAAAATGCTTCGCGAGGTAGGTGCCGCGCTGAATGAAAGTCGGCATCTGCTGATTGAAGCCCCAACTGGGGTCGGCAAATCACTGGCCTATCTTGTGCCTGCTGCCCGGTTTGCCACGGACAACAGTGAGCGGGTTGTTATCAGTACCAACACCATTAACCTTCAGGAGCAGTTGGTTACCAAGGATATTCCTTTGCTGATTGAGGCATTAGGTTCTCCAGTGCGATACGCAGTGCTGAAAGGACGCAGCAACTACCTGTGCCCCAGGCGGCTGGCTGCGCTCCGTCGGAGAGGACCGACTTCTCCGATTGAGATGTTGATGCTTGCCAAGCTCCTGATCTGGCTAAATGAGGGAGGCTCTGGCGACCGGGGGCAGCTTACCCTTCGGGGGGCTTCTGAATTCAGCATCTGGAATCGTTTGAGTGCTGAAGACGAGGGTTGCAGCACCGAGCGATGTGCGGTGCAGATGGGCGGGGAGTGCCCATTCTATATTGCCAAACAGCGGGCAGAAACCGCCCATTTACTGATAGTGAACCATGCACTCCTGTTATCGGACATTGTGACCGGGGGACGGGTTTTACCGGAATACCGGCACCTCGTGATCGATGAGGCCCATCATCTGGAGGATGCGATAACCAACAGTCTTAGCTTCAGGGCTGAGGCTGGAATCATCCAGCGCCAGATCGCCGATCTGGGCAGTCAAAACAGCGGTCTTTTTGGCGAACTCCTGCGGCAGTGTCAGGCTGGTCTTCCGGAAGCTTACTATCTGACCATACAGGAATATGTTGAGCTAGTTATTGGCGTATCCAGCGTAATGAAGCACCATGTCGATTACTTTTTTAATTTGCTGAAAGAATTCATTGAACAGCATACCCGGATACCCCGAAATGAGTACACCCACCGGGTGCGTATCCAGTCCCCACTGCGTGTTCAGCCCGGTTGGGCGGATATTGAAATCAGCTGGGATAACCTCAGTAAGTTCACCGGCGGGTTGGCAGAGGCCATGGATCGCCTGTCGACTGGACTTCTGGAGTTGAAAAATTATGACATTGACAATTTTGACGATCTGGTAGGTGGCGTAAGCGCAGCGGCTCGCTATTTCATTGACCTTCATAACCGGCTAGGCGAACTGGTACTGGAACCGGATGCAAACACGGTCTACTGGGTGGAGTTTTCAGCAAATGGTGACCGGATTTCAGTTCATACGGCACCTCTGGATATTGGCCCGATGGTACAAAAGCATCTGTGGAATACTAAAGACAGCGTCATATTGACCAGCGCCACGATCAGGAGCGATGACTCGTTTGCCTTTATCGTCGACCAGCTTGATGCAGAAGGGTTTGATGAGGTGGTTATTACCTCTCCCTTCGACTACCGGAGCAATGCGCTGTTGTATGTTGTTAACGATATTCCTGAACCAACTAGCCAGCAGGCGTATCAATCAGCTGTTGAACGTGGAATTCTCGATCTCTGCCTGGCGACAGAAGGACGGGCGATGGTTTTGTTCACCAGCTATGCCCAGCTTCGGGCAACTGTGCATACCATCGGAAGCGACCTCGAAAAGGCTGGAATTACCATCTATGACCAGACGGAAGGGGTCAGCCGCTCAAGCATGCTGGAAGGATTTATTTCCAGCGAAAAGGCCGTGTTGTTTGGGACACGATCGTTCTGGGAAGGCGTGGACGTCCCCGGTGCTGACTTGAGTGTGGTTGTCATTGTAAGGCTTCCTTTCAGTGTACCCAGCGATCCCATCTTTGCTGCCCGGAGCGAGTTGTACGATGACTCGTTTAACAACTTCGCACTTCCGGAGACAATTCTCCGGTTCAGGCAGGGCTTTGGACGGTTGATCAGGCGCAAGACGGATCGCGGCATTGTGGTGATAATGGATCGTCGAATTATCAGCAAGAACTATGGACACCGTTTTCTACAGTCCCTGCCGGATTGTAAAGTGATGTGCGGGAGCCTCCGCGATTTGCCCGAATCGGCTGTTCGCTGGCTTGAAAGCACTCATATTCAGTGAGTATGGTTGCATATCATACTAAGTCTGGTAAAATGACATTACTGGCGAACTTCCGCATGTCGGAAGAGGTTGGACAGAAATACCAGGATTTGGGGGAACAATGACAGAAGAGCCAGCCCGCACACTCAAAGTTGTCTGCATTGAAGATGAACCTGCCATGATCGAACTTGTTAAGTTGATCTTGAAAACACGCGGGTTTGAGGTTCTTGGTGCGCTTGGTGGCAAGGAAGGTCTGGACCTGATTAACGAAGAAAAACCGGACCTTGTGCTGCTCGATCTAATGATGCCGGATATGAACGGCTGGGATGTGTACCAGCAGATGAAAGCTGACGCATATATGTCGTCGATTCCGGTTATTGTTGTAACCGCAAAAGCGCAGAATATCGACAAGGTACTGGGACTTCATATCGCAAAGGTACATGACTATATCACCAAGCCATTCAGCCCGGCAGATTTGCTTAAAAGCATCGAAAAGGTGCTTGCTGCACGGGAAGGATCGTCGGGCCAATAGAGGGTTTGGGTTATTTCTGACGTATAAAGGGCGCGTCGCGCCCTTTATTTATGTCATAAGTTAGGGCGAAGGTAAAATGGTTGGACTCCTCATCAGAGAATCCGATAACAGCACGCTTCTGACCCGGGTAAAGTGGTGCTCATCGTTTTTTTGCCGGCTGCGTGGGTTGATGTTTCGCCGACGCCTGAGACAGGGCGAAGGTTTGCTCCTGGTTGAGCAGTTTGAAAGCCGTTCGGCGACTGCAATTCATATGATGTTTATGTTTTTCCCGATTGCTGTTATCTGGCTGGATCGCGAATTCCGTGTGGTAGACCGGCGGTTGGCGAAACCCTGGCACCCGGTTTATGTCCCGGCTCAACCGGCGAAATATACCCTTGAAACACATCCCGATTTGCTTGATGCTGTACAAGAAGGGGATTCCCTCGTATTTCATGAAAACCTGTAAGATCTCCGCCTGGATTAAAGGACTTGCTCTATTCCTGTTGGTGTGCTTTATCCAAGCAAAACCACCTGGCGTTGCTTCATCGCAAGAGGAACAGCAGGTGGAACTGGTTGGCTTGCATAGTGTGCGGTATGGCGAATCATTCGAGTCGATTGCGCTGCAGCTTGGTATTCAGGCGCAGCATCTGGCAGAATTCAACATGCTGGACCCGGGGCTGCTTCCACATATAGGCCAGGTCTTGCTGCTGCCCGCAGGGATTGAAATGGCACCGGAACCGGGTGCCGGGGTAGTGGGGTTGGCAGAAACCCTTCGGGAGGTTGCTGCCAGGGGGGGCGAACCTGCCATTGAGTTTGCCCATCGCAACCGGATCGTTCACTGTTCCTCCCTGTTTGCCGGTCTGCCTGTTTTACTGGGAGGAGATATCTCCGGGCATCCATCCCGGACAGTGTCGGCCAGCGACAGGCTGGGGATATGGTCTCTGGCTTACCAGGCGAATATAAGTCCGCAGTCGATTATGCTGCTGAACACTGTTGGCAGCCCCTACACACTGTCCCCTGATCACTATCTTTCAATTCCATGTGAGGATGATTGCCGGCTGGAACAGGAAACTACAGAATGGTCGGTAGCCATGAAGCCACTGCCCTGCTTTCCTGGCAGCACATGTGGCGTGTCCATCCGGTCGACCGAACCGGGGATAGCTGGAGTTGAATTCCTTGGACAATCATGGCCTGTAGCAGAAGACGCCGGATCGTATGCCGCGCTGATTGGTGTTAATCGCTGGCTTACTCCCGGTCGCTATCCAATCCGGATCACGCTTATTAAGAATGACGGGACTGCATTTGAGTTTGAACGTGATGTCTGGATTGCCGATGGCGATTACTCTGCAGAAGTAATTGTCCTGTCACCCGATATTGATGCCCTTCTCAATGATGAAGCCGTAACTCAAGGGGAACTGCTTTATCTGGTTGCCGTCATGACAGGCTTTAGAACGGAACGCTTCTGGGACGGAACGTTCCAGATGCCGGTTGAAGGCGAGATCTCATCGCCGTTCGGAACCCTCCGATCCTATAATGACCGTGGATTTTTCTCGTATCACGCCGGCCTGGATGTTGCAGTACCGACCGGTACGCCTGTAGTGGCTCCGGCTGATGGTGTGGTTGTCGATTCAAGCTGGCTGGTTGTAAGAGGGCTGGCAACTGTAATCGATCACGGATGGGGTGTATACAGCGGATTCTGGCATCAGTCATCCAGTCTGGTCAGTCCGGGTGATCTGGTCCATGCCGGGCAGCAGATTGGTGCAGTGGGCAACACAGGGCTGTCTACTGCGGCACATCTGCACTGGGAGTTATGGGTGAACGGCTTTGCCGTGAATCCGCTTCAGTGGGTTGAGGTATCATTTCCATAACCGGGCAAATTGCGTATGAGGAAGCCAGTAGGTATAATCGACGCCGTTGAGACCTCAGCCATATTGACTGGCTTATCCACCTAGTTTTAACCGAATGTGTTAGGAGCAGGTTCTGGTCGTGCAAAGACGCACCCAAACCCCGAAGTACTGGGGAGAAGATTTCCAATTGGTCGATGCTGATATTGAGCATCTGTACAATGTATTACTTGAGCGCGAAATCCCCCTGTCCGCGGATGAAATGGCGCTCGTGCTTGTGCGTTATCGGGTTGACCAGGAAGAACAGCAGATTCAGTTGAGAGGCCGCAGTGGAGATCAATTCCGGCTGCGCCGCGAGTATGACACTGGTGACGAGATTGCATTTCCTCAACTCCACGATGAGAGCGGTGTTGTTGTGGCTGTCCGTGAAGGGCAAAATCCGCAATATGGCAAATTCGGGGTTATCACGGTGGAAGTGGACAGCGGGCGCATGCATGAGTTTGCCTGCGGACTGGATATTGACCATCCGCTGAACGTGGAGGATGAAACACCGGAAGACGAGGGTTTGCTTTCTCCAGAAGAGTTGTTTATTGAGTATGGTGGGAATGTCGCAGCCACCTTAGAGGAGCGATTTGAGGAGCATGGCGATCTGGTCAGGTTGGCTGGCCGGTGGTTCCCCCGCTCGCTGCTGGCCGAGATCAATATTGGACACCTGAACCTGGCTGAGGCTGTGCTTGATATGAATGATGGCGGCCCGTTAAGCACGCCCGATCTGCTGGGTGCCATCGGCATGCTGGACGATATCAACAGTCGGTTGGCCGAGTTCTCAATGAACTATGGGCTTCAGGAAGATCCTCGCTTTGACGAGGTTGGCCCGGCGGGGCAGGTAATGTGGTACCTGGTTCGGATGGAACCGGAAGAGGTGCGCATGACACCGCCGCGCCTGGTATATGACCTGCTTCCTGAAGACCCTAACCTGCTTGATAATGAAATGCGGGAACTGGAACTCGCTATCCGTGATGAACACACCGACATCGTGTTGAAGCGAGCGCCTGCGCCTGAATCGGTGACGATAACCTTAACATATCCACATAAACGTGCAGGGACTTTGCCACTTTCGCATGAACTGCGCCGGATGTTCCCAACTGCATACCGCGCACCGCGTATTCGCTTTACGCTGGTTGATGATGAGAGTGGTGAAGAACTACCTGCCTGGGTGGTCCGGCAGGGCGGATATGTGTATGGACTAGAGGCGTGGTTTGAACGCTACGATATTCCAGTTGGCGGCTATATTACCGTTGAGCGTACTGATACAGCCGGCTATGTAAGGATCAAATATACTAAGCGTAGCCCTCGAAAAGACTGGGTGCTGACCGGAGTCGTTGACGGAGACCGTCTGCGATTCGAAAATCAACAGTGGTCCATTGGGTGTGACTATGATGATCTGATGGTCATTGTTGTACCGGATGAAGAAGCGGTTGAAGCCCGGTGGCAGGAAACCAGGAAGCGAAAGATCCCTTTGTCTACCATCATGACAACCATTGGACGCGAACTGGCAGCGCTGAACCCCCAGAAAAATATCCATGCCAAAACACTATACAGCGCAGTGAACCTGATTTTGCGCTCTCCACCGGGGCCGATTTTCAGCCATCTTGTGGCGCTGCCCGAGTTTGAGCCTATCGGTGGCCACTATTGGCGGCTCAAAGATATCAAGTCCTGATCTGAATTGGAGGAACCAGTGGCGAGGCCAACTACTCCCCCCGGTTTTCAGAAACCCTCTATGGAAACCCGCTTCCATATTGATTACGATTGGTGGCAGCAGTCGGGCAAAGATATCGACCTGCATATCCAGCAGTTGTGCGATGAAATTGGCGATATTGAGTTCCACGCTGCTGAAGCGGGCGGCGATAACGTGGACTGGGTTGACCCATTCTCGGCGCATGTGGTCTCCGTTGATCAAGCCCAGTATGCTTTCTTGATGGCGTGCAGCAACAGCCCGGACTTCATTACCGACCGTACAACACTGGTTGAAGCCATTTTCAGAACGCTGCTGGCATCTGGCAATCGGCCCATGACTCCGGTTGAAATTGCGATGCGCATAGACCGTCCAGCCGAGACTATCTTGCGCACCCTCAGCGGAGTTACGGTCTATAAAGGACTGAGACCCTATCTGGGTGATTAGCCATTCTTCTGAATATGTAAATCAATCTGTGTGATACAATGGATTTGCGCGTCATTGACGGGGCGCAGGTCCTTCGATAGAATGCTGCATGTTGGAGGCTCATTCTGGCCCCTGTAGCTCAACGGACAGAGCAGTGGCCTTCTAAGCCAAAGGTTGCAGGTTCGAGTCCTGCCGGGGGCGCTTGCCTATACGCAGGCCAGGGATCTTTCCCCGGCCTGCTGTGTTTTACAGTGTTATCCTCTTAGCTCGACTTTGTACATGGGTCGACAAAACAGAAAGGCAGGGTAAGCTTAAAGACCTAACCATCACGAAAGGTCTGAGATGCTT
>JAFGNO010000202.1 GCA_016926985.1 Anaerolineae bacterium | reverse complement strand
GGATGCTCGGTGCTCTTCATGATACCGAAGGTGTCCGCATGCATCTTGGAGGTGATGACATCGTTGTAGGACGGGGTGGCTGCCAGGTCCCAGGTGAAGCCAACATCACCCAGCGCCCAGGTTGCCACGTACCACATGTGCATGTGGATCATCGCCAGATTGCCGCCGGAGAAGGGGCCGCCCGGGCCCTGCAGGAATTCTGCGCCGCCGTAAGGGCCATTCGGGATGAACCAGTCGGTCCACCAGGCGTCATAGGTCCATTTCCAGGCGTCGTACCACTCATCGGGGATCTGGGCATTGCCGTCGTCGTCAACCAGCGAGCCAGCGCCAAAGAAGGTGCCGATACCGCGTGGGTCGGTCCACTGGTTCATGAACCCAAACTGGACGATGTTTTCGGGGTCGAAATCTTCGCTGGTGGCGTCGTTGCCGCTGGCGTCAACCGTCAACTGCATTGACAGGTCGCGGAGCGTATCCATGTTCCATTCAACTTCGTTGCCATCGGCATCCACGTAGGGAGCGCCAAACTCGTGCGGTGGGTAGGCAAGCCCGGCCTCATCAAACAGGTCCACATTGTAGATGATGAACGAGGGGAAGATGGCAAAGGGAATGCCCAGTTGCCCTTCTTCTGCAACCTGATAAAATTCCACCATGGCTGGGTCGAAGTCACTGAGATCGTAGTTGTTCGCGTCGATCAGGGGTTGGAGATCCAGCCATGCGCCCTTAAAGCTGTCCCGCCCGCGAATGCCAACGGGGCCAACGATGTCAGGGGCGTTGCCGCCTGAGATCTGGGTTGCCAGGGTGTCATAGGCAACATCGTTATCCACGATTTCAAGCACGAGCTCGATGTTGTCGTGGGTGGCGTTGAACTCGTCAACGACTGCCTGCTGGGGCGCAAAGGTTGGTTCGTCTGAACCGGCGCCCAGCCCGACAAACCAGCGTATCTCGACCGGTTCGGCGACCTCTGTTTCGTCGCCTGTGTCGCCGTCACCTGCATCACCGCCGCACGCTACCAGCATCATGCTGAGCAGCACCAGCAGTATCAACATTAAATTGCGCTTACTAAACATGTTCTTCCTCCTCTTTGGGTGAACATTCAAACTGCTTCCAGGTATAATACGTATTGAGTTGACTGCTGTCTTCTTCTGCAATGCACCTCCTTGCCACCATATGCTATGAACGGCGGCCTGCGCCGCACGAATCACGGACGACCAACTCGGTGGGAAGTATGATCCTCCGGGGCGGCTTGGCGCCATTTCTCAGAATATCGATCAACGTCTCCACGCCGAGTATGCCCAGGCGCTTGATCGGCTGCCGCACAGTAGTCAGGGCAGGCTCTGCAAGCAGGGCCAGGGGGAGATCATCATAACTGACCAGAGCAATATCATCTGGTACCGAAACACCGTGGTCACGCATGGCCCGGAGCGCCCCAAGCGACATGGCATCAGACGCCACAAATACAGCCTCCGGTTTATGCTGCAATAAATCCGTCATGGCCTGGTAGCCGCCCTCCTGCGTGTAATCACTGGTGGCGACCAGATCATCCTCAACAAGAATCCCCCGATCCCCGAGCGCCTGCAGGTAGCCATCTTTGCGGTGAACGGCTGCCAGGTTGCTCATTGGGCCAGTGATGGTTGCGATACGCCTGAACCCAAGCCGGATCAGATGCACAACAGCCTGATACGCCCCGGAGAAATTATCAGCATCGACACAATTCACCTGGGGATTATCGTTATAGCCCAACTGGACAAACCGGATATCGCTGCTCAGAAGGTACTCAACCAGGGGATCGCCGATATAAGTTGCCGTGATGAGCAGGCCGTCAAACAGTTGTTTCTGGGCGATACGCTTGGACAGAGCGACCTCGTCATCAGTTGTGTGAAAAAGAAAGAGCGAAAGTGCGTAATCACTGGCATTACAGGCTTGGGCAATACCCTGGATGAGCCGCGGGAAGTAAGGATCGGTGAAAAGGATCTGGGCCGTCTCCGGGATCACCAGCCCGATGATACGGGTGCGCTGCCCGGCCAATGAGCGGGCTGCCGGATTGGGCTGATAGCCTGTTTCAGCAATTACTTTCAGGACACGCTCACGGACTTCTGCTTTCACGCCGGGTTGTTCATTGACAACACGCGACACCGTCGAGCGGGATACACCAGCCAGTTCTCCGATTTGTTCCAGCGTCAGGGCCGCAGTCATTGTTGTCTATGCCTTGCTCGCGAGTTGCGTCTGATTGCGCCTGCCTGGGAGCGCTCACATTGGCTTGCAAAAAAAAGGCGGAAGATCAGCGATTCTGGCGGCGCCCCCACCCGGTAGAAGGACAATTGCGCCGTCGATTGGGAGCGCTCCCGATTTCTCCCATCTTATCACCGGTTTTTTCGCATGTCAAGAAACTGGAGGCAGAACTGCGGGAAAAAATCGCAGCGGGCCGGTTAAACGGGTGCTTAACTCACCGCCTGTCCCCGGTATAATCAAAGCAAAAAGGGGCGTCTGAACGCCCCCAGCATATCGATACAGGCTTTCAGTTTGGGCAAGGGTCAATCGGCTGCCCCGAAGACAAGCAATGTCATAGACTGACCGGGCAGATCAACACGGTCAAGGCCAGCGGCTGGTTGTGTATCAATATTCTCTGCCCTGTGATCCGCGTCAAGCCGCCATATGTCGACCGCACCGCCGGGATCAAACCCGTCGATAACCAGCGCCACTTCCACCGGGCCATCTCGCAGATTGATGGCAACCACCGTCAACGCACCGTCATCTCGTATTGCGGCATACACAGAGACATTGTCAGCACCAGAAGCTGCATGGACGCGCTGGCTCCCAAACTCGCGGTACATCCGGTAGACATAGAAGGTCGGACGTGCCTCGCTCCTGCCAACCAGCCCCCACCCCCCCAGGCTGTTCTGGCTTTGCAGGGCAAACTGGGCGACGATCTCCACGTCGTTGTTGATCATCCTGCCCAGCACGTCGGCCCACCAGATGGCATTATAAAACGAGTCCGGGGTCGCTTCGCCGCCCACCGCCCTGGTCCAGTGCGAGTTGATCTCAGTCACTGCAAGAGGCAGGTCGCGCCCGGTTTTCTCCTGGATCAGGTCGCGCAGCGCCGGGATGATGATATCCCACTCGCCGGGGTTCTGGCGCAGGTCTGTGATGCCTGCCGGCCCTTCATTTAACCCGGCAGGAAAGGGGTACCGGTGGATGGCAACGATATCAACCAGGTCGCCGTTGGCCTCCAGGAATTCCTCCACCCAGTAGCGCCCGGCGCTGTCGCGCGGGTCGCTGGATGGGTTGCCCGTCCACTGGGTAATTTCCGGCCCCAGCAGCAGGATATCCGGATCAACCTCCAGCATTGCTTCTGCAATCGCCCGCCACTCGGCATTAAACCGCTCGGTATCGTAACCATCGTAATACTGTGGTTCGTTGCCAATGCTCCAGTAGCGGATAGCGTAGTCATTTTCCACATTACAGTACCGGACCAGGGCAGCGGCATCTTCGGGCGTGCCGCCGAAAAGCCGGGCGCTGATGCTGGGTTCTGCACCCATTGAGCGGGCCAGCTCGATAAACGGGTCGATATGGTAATCTTGCAGGTCGTTGTCATCACCCCACTCCCCACCGGGGAACCGGATAAACCGGATGCCCGCAGACCGGACCTCGTCAAGCAGATCGGTGGGGACAATCAGCCACGGTCCGTAGTTGGTGCCGAAAATATAGGGGCTGATTTCTCCCAGCGTCCGCCCGGCGGATACATAAAGGGTATCCGGGCCGGGAGTGGGGTATGGGGTTGGCGGTGGGCCTCCCGCACATCCCGTGAGCAGCAAGAGCAGCCCGCCTCCCACCAGCAGCCGGGAAGGAAGGGTGTGTTTGATGCGCCAGAAAGAAGATAAAACTGAAGATATCCACATAAGTCACCATCGACAGGGATTAATGAGCTTGTTTGTAAACAGCGGTTCAGCGATATTCTACAGCATCATGCGAAGCTGTTGCATCTATCCGGTTCCAGCCGGCGCTGGTGTTAACACAAGTCAATGATATCGTATACAGAAATGCATCCCTGTTGACTTTTAACAGAACAGGTACTGTAGAGGCATGAAGCTGAGTGAAGTACTTGAGATTAACATCCAGATCTCTGGCGGCGGTCATTTACTCACCCGGCATCTCATCGAAAAACAGAGCAGGGCAGCGGAAGGCTGCCCTGTCTGCACACACGAGGTAACAACACAACATTGGATGACCGATTAG
>JAFGNO010000201.1 GCA_016926985.1 Anaerolineae bacterium | reverse complement strand
TTCTCCAGTAGATGAGATGAATATATGTCTCTATCTATAAGTCTAGGTGAATACTAGCAGTATTCAATAAGGAAAAGGGCAGAATCTGGTTTGATTACGATTTGGACAAGAAACTGGGAAACATGATCAACCCAACTCATGAGAGGGCTAAATCCATCGTAGCCTGTCACTCACCCTACATAGCCCACGCAGCAGCCTTTCGTTCTCCACTCTGTTGCGCGGCCTGGTCTCCCCTTGAGTCAAAGCAGGGCCACCTGCAACAGTTCCCCTCAAAAGGTATAGAATACAAGTAAAGACCTATGGCCAATAACAGCACAAGCGGCAATGCTTAGATGGGACCGTACCATGTCACACAAGACAGATCCTGCAAATCGCATAAGACCAGTTTCCTTGCGCATCGTCTTGACCGTGCCCTATGTGGTGACGTTGATGATCACGGTGGGACTGGTGGGTTTCCTGTCTTTTCGCAATGGACAGCAAGCGATCTACACTGTCACCACCCAACTGCGCAGCGAAATAACGGCCCGTATTGAGCAGCACCTAAAAAGTTATCTTGACTTGCCCCATCTGATTAACCAGATTAATGCTGATGCACTTCAACTGGGTCAGCTTGACATCTATAGTCCAGATGAGCATTACTTCTGGCGACAGGCTATCTTGTTCGACACGACCGCGACCATCTATTACGCTAATGAGCAAGGGGGATTCGTCGGAGCGAAACGCCAGGATGATGGCTCATTGACGCTTAATTTGACCGAAGACTTCGTTGGCGGCCCGATCCTGATCTACAGCGTCGACGACATGGGGAACCGGCTGGAGCTGATCGACAGCCTTCCCACTTATGATCCACGGGTACGTCCATGGTACTCAGCCGCAAAACAGGCTGAACAGCCTGTCTGGAGTGAGATCTACCTCTTTTCAGCCCTTCGGGATCTGGGCATTACCGCCAGCCAACCGGTCTACGATCCTTCAGGCGAACTATGGGGCGTCCTGGCCGTTGACCTGACCCTGTCCCAGATCAGCGATTTTTTGAAGGAGTTGGACATCGGCAAAACCGGAGAAGCCTTCATCATCGAACGCTCCGGATTGATAGTAGCCTCTTCGACCGATGAAAAACCGTACATCACGAATGCCGACGGTCAACAAGAGCGGCTTCACGCCTCCAAAAGCGATGAACCATTGATCTCTCAGACTTTTCAGTACCTGCAAGAAGCCGCAGGTGACTATACCACCATATCGGATATCCAATACCTGGAGCTGGACATTCAGGGAAAGCGTCACTTTCTACAGGTTACCCCCTATTACGATCCGCGGGGTATCGATTGGCTGATCGTCGTGGCGATCCCGGAAGCCGATTTCATGGCACAGATCAATGCCAACAACCGCCAGACCCTGGCAGTGAGTGGTCTGGCTTTATTGGCCGCTATTCTAATAGGTATATTACTTGCACGTTGGGTCAGCCGCCCCATCCAGAGCATGAACCAGGCTGCTCAGGCTTTGGCAGCAGGAGAATGGCAGCGTGTTCCCCCTGCCGGGTGGATAACTGAGTTGAATATGCTTGCCACTTCATTTAACCAGATGATCGTGCAGCGCGAGAAGGTCGAAGAGGCCGAGCGCAAACAGCGCACGCTGGCCGAAGCCCTGGCGGAAGTGTCCACGATAATGAACAGCACCCTCGATCTGGATCAGGTCATGGAATACATCCTGGTCAATGTGGGGCGAGTGGTTCCACACGATGCCGCCAACATCCAGGTTCTGGATGAACAAGGAGTATCACGAGTTATTGCCTGCCGCAGTTACGAGGCTGTAGGGCTCTCTTCGGAGCAGCTGAAGGCGCTGCATTTTCAGGTGGACCAGTTGGCTAACATGAAAGCCATGTTCGAGACTAAACAGCCAAACGTTATCCCCAACGTGCTGCTCAATCCTACCTGGAAAAGGATTCCGGCCACTGAATGGATAAGGTCAAATGTTGGAGCGCCGATCGTCATCGATGAAGCGGTGAACGGCTTCATTTTCCTGGACAGTGCAACACCCGACTTCTTCGATGAGACACATGCACAGCGCCTTCAAACATTTGCCGCTCAAGCGGCGGTCGCTATCCAGAACGCTCAACTATTTGAACAGGTACAGCGTTATGCAACCGATCTTGAAGAGCGGGTATCCGAACGGACGGAGGAATTGGAACAGGCCAACCAGCAGCTGCTTGAACTTGGGCAGATGAAAGATCAGTTCGTATCCAATGTCTCTCACGAGCTGCGGACCCCCATTTCCAATATCAAGCTTTATCTTGAGCTTATGCTGCGCAAACCTGACAGGCAGGAAGCATACATGGATACCTTGCAGCGCGAAACAGGACGCCTGGAGCGGATTGTGGAAGACCTGCTGAAAATCTCACGGATTGACCAGGGTCAGATCGCCCTTACCCTGGTCCCCCTCGACTTGAACACAGTAGCGGAAGAATACATCACCGACCGTTTGCTGTTGGCTGAGGAACGCGGGCTGACCTTGAAATTCGACGCTGAGCCGGACATCCCATCGGTACTGGCTGACCGGATACAGGTCGGGCAAGTGTTCAGTATACTGCTGACCAATGCTTTCCTCTATACACCTTCCGGAGGCCGAATCACCGTCAGAACGCGCCTGCGTCGAAAAGCGGGCAAAAAGTGGGTAGGTATCAGCATCACCGATACCGGACCCGGGATAACGGATGACGAACTACCCCACCTGTTCGATCGCTTCTTCCGGGGCCAGGCCGGGCGTGGGTCTGGAGTGCCGGGCACCGGCCTGGGGTTGGCTATTGCCAAAGAGATTATCGAGCAGCACACCGGGCGGTTCGAGGTTGAGAGCACCCCTGGCCGGGGTTCCACCTTCAGTATCTGGTTTCCAGCACATGAGGAGAACATTTCGCTATAACTGATCACACAGGTGAATCTTAGATCGAGAGAAGCTTCAGAGCAGGAGTGTGCTTTTCTTTTTGTCCTCAATATGCTAAAGTCGGAAATGGATTATCACTCACAGTAGCGCCTCGTGCTTCTCTTCACTTTGCATCTGGCGCTTCTGTGGCGTATTGGCAGCAGTCAATATTTCCCTGACTGACTGGTAAGGTGGAGCCATATTCTCCTCGTTGGTCTATGCATTATGATTGCAGTCGGCATCGCAGTTCGGCTCCCAACATTATTTCCAGGGAATTCGACTATGCCACCATATGCATGCTAT
>JAFGNO010000200.1 GCA_016926985.1 Anaerolineae bacterium | reverse complement strand
GCATCCTCAATCGAAGCGGCAAAATCGCTTAGGCCAGAACCCAGCACAATGCCAATCCGGGGATTCAGGTGAATACGCGACCATATCGACTCGGTTGCGGCTTCAAATTCGGGACGCTGGTACAGTTTCATGGGGTTGCCTCCAAGAAGCAGCCTGCTATGCAAATTAACGCACAGGTTGATATAACCTGATGTGGCATTATACCGTGCTCTCTGAATCCCCCACAAACCGGCGGGAGCAGGCTGGCAGGAGAAAAACCCGTGTGGTATGATCCCGGTCGATACCATAAAATAACAGGGCTTAGAGAAACCGGCAGTGCAGGCACGGAATTCGGCAAAGTGTACGGGGAGGCAATGGCAGCAGCTATGCCCTCCCCGTTTCGCTGTTAATCGCAGCCGCCACCCCTATCCTTGAGAGGAGAACAGATGACCAAGTATATCTTCCTGACCGGCGGTGTGGTCAGTTCGGTTGGCAAGGGCGTAACGGCTGCCGCAATTGGGCGCATTCTGAAAGATCGGGGGATCTCGGTCACGATCCAGAAGCTCGATCCATATATCAACGTCGATCCAGGGACCATGTCGCCTTACCAGCACGGCGAGGTATTTGTCACCATCGACGGCGCTGAAACAGACCTTGACCTTGGTCACTATGAGCGGTTTGTCGATATCAACCTGACCCAGGCCAACAATTTCACCACCGGGCAGGTATATAACACGGTCATTGCAATGGAGCGGCGAGGTGACTACCTGGGCACAACCATCCAGGCCATTCCTCATATCACCAACGAGATCAAACAGCGCATCGTGCGGGTGGGGTCACAGACCGGTGTTGATGTGGTCATTGTAGAAATCGGGGGCACGGTTGGCGATATTGAGAGCCAGCCCTTTCTGGAAGCCATCCGTCAGATGCGCACCGATGTTGGACGGGATAACACCTTGTATATTCATGTGACGCTGCTGCCCCATATCGGCGCAACTGGCGAGCTAAAAACCAAGCCAACCCAGCACAGCGTTCGTGAACTGCGGGGGATAGGGATTCAACCCCATGTGATCATCCCTCGCTCCGATTTTCCCGTTCCTGATGAAGTGATTAATAAGATTGCCCTGTTCTGCGACGTGGAGCCGCGCGGCGTGATCCCCCTGCTGACAGCAGAGGTGCTCTACGAGGTGCCGCTCATGCTGGATGACGCCGGCCTGGGCGACTATCTGGCTGAGCAGCTTTCTTTACCCGTCAAACAGGCAGACCTTTCTGAGTGGCGCAATCTGGTGGAGCGTTTCAAGGCCCCCAAGCCTGCTTTGAAAATCGCTATCGTCGGTAAGTACACGTCGTTTCATGATGCCTATATGAGCGTCCGGGAGGCCCTGGTCCACGCTGGCGTCGCCAATGGCTATGACATCGATCTGGAGTGGCTCTATTCTGGCGACCTTGAGAAAGACAAAGGCTGGGAGGCCCTGGAGTCCGTGGATGGGCTCGTGGTCCCCGGAGGTTTTGGGTACCGGGGGGTTGAAGGCAAAATCCTGGCAGCACAATGGGCAAGGGAGAACCAGGTTCCCTACCTGGGATTGTGCCTTGGAATGCAGGTCATGTGTATTGAGTACGGGCGCAATGTTCTTGGATGGGAAGATGCAAACAGCACCGAATTCGACAATGCAACACAATACCCGGTGGTGAATCTCATGCCCGACCAGAAAACCCTTGCCGATATGGGAGGGACAATGCGGCTGGGACATTATCCCTGCGTCTTAAAACCCGGCACACGGGCAGCCAGGGCCTACAACCAGGGGCTGGTCCAGGAACGCCATCGGCACCGTTTTGAGATCAATAACGCGTTCAGAGATGCGTTTGAGCAGGCAGGCCTTGTGTTCAGCGGCACGTCCCCCGATGGGCGGCTGATCGAGATCGCTGAGGTGAATAAGCACCCGTTTATGCTGGGCAGCCAGTTCCACCCTGAGTTCCAGAGCCGGGCAACCAGCCCTCATCCCCTGTTCAACGCGTTCATAGCGGCAGCCAGCAACCAGTGCAATCATGCTGCCCAGGGAAGCCTGGCAGAGGGAGGGAAAAGCTGATGCCTGCCAAACGCATTGCAGCCGCTATACTTCAGCGCCCTGATGGGAAAATACTCCTGTTGAAACGCTCGCCTGAACACACAACCAACGCAGGTAAATGGTGCTTTGTGACCGGGTATATTGAGGAGGGCGAGGAACCAGAAGCAGCAGCCATCCGCGAGTTAGAAGAAGAACTCAGCATCTGTGCTCGCCCGGTGCAGGCTGGTGGACTTGTGGTTGTAGAAACCGATTGGGGGGGAACGCTGCATGTCTTTCCTTACTTGTTTAACACAGAGATTATTGACATCCAGCTGGAGGGTGAACATACAAATTATACCTGGATTCACCCCCATGAAATCTACCAGTATGATGTTGTCCAACAGCTTGACGAAGACCTGATTGCCCTCAATCTGCTCAAATGAAAACTCCCCCGTAATCCGGGGGAGTTCGATGTTTTATCGGGTCAGTCGGTCGGTTTTTTAAAGTCTATAAACCGGTATCCAATTCCTCTCTCGGTGAGGATATATTGGGGATTGGATGGGTCTTCCTCTATCTTATCCCGGAGGTAATTAACGTATAGCCGGACGTAATGGGTCTCATCACGGTATTCGTAGCCCCATACTTTGGCCAATAACTGCTCATGCGAAACCGTCCAACCGGCATTCTCCATCAGGTGATAAAGCAGCCGGTATTCAGTGGGCCGCAGTTTAACAGGCTCACCATTGACAATGGCTTCCCGCTTGTTGAAATCCACGCTCAGGCGGTTGTCCACCCTGACTATTGCCTCACCTGGCTCGGCCAGAGTCTGGGTACGCCGCAGAACCGCCTTAACCCGGCTCATCAATTCCCTCGCCCCAAACGGCTTGGTCACATAGTCGTCAGCGCCCAGTTCCAGCCCTTTGACCTTATCGTCTTCTTCCCCTTTGGCCGTCAGCATGATAACCGGCACGCTGGAAAACTCGCGGAGCATACGCAGCATCTCAAAACCATCCAGCTGTGGCATCATCACATCCAGGATAATGAGGTCCAGAATATTGCGGCGCACCATATCAAGCGCCTCAATCCCATTGGAGGCCTCCAGCACTCTGAAGCGCTCCAATTCCAGGTTCATGCGGATGAAATCGATCATGCGCCGCTCGTCATCCACCACCAGGATAGTCATACCGGCAAACTGCATATCAGCGTGTTGTGCGTTCATGGTCATTCACGTACAAAGGTGAGCACATCTTCAGCCTCTTCGCCGGGTAGAACCTGTATGAAGTTGATGCGCCACCACGGGATCAGTATTTGATTGACCTCCTGCAATACGTAGGGGACATCCTTACCATCACGCCGCACCGGGTTGATCCCCATCACATACTGGGATTCGGGGCAGGGGAGTTCCTCAACTTCCAGAACGATCGGATCATCGTTGGCAATATGTACCTGAATGCGAATAACCATTTGACACCTGTCCTCTTACCACCTGCTACAACCGCAGTTATGGCTGTTATTTAAAATAGATATGCATAACCAGCTTACCCAGCCTGATCTCATCCCCGTCTCGCACCAGCCGGGGTTGATTTGATGCCAGCCGCTGACCATTGATAAACGTACCATTTGCGCTGTCAAGATCGACCAGAGAAAGAACATCATCACCACGTCGCAGCGCAGCATGCACCCTCGATACGCCTTTCTCCAGAGCCCCGTAATTGGTCAGGTCCAGATCGGGCACGATCCCACTTGAGGTATCGCGGCGTCCTATCAACACCTCTGTCCCCGGGGCAATTGTCAGGGGTTCGGATGCATCACGAATGTGCAGAATAATCTGGTTGCGTTCCAGAAAGGTGGCTGTTCCCCACCCGGACTTGGCACTTAACTCACTGGCTTCGTCAGGAAGTTCGCGGGTGGGCAGCTCATCCTGTAAATTCCCCCACAGGCTCAGGCCGCATTCAACACAAACCAAAGCCCCCTCCATATTGTTGTGATGGCAATATGGACACTCAATCATCTTTATCTCCCAATGGTGGCAGCAGCGCACGCGTCCCATATTTCAATTCTTTGGCACCTTCTTCAGACAGGAGATGGGTATGTGCTACCCGTTGTGCCTCGCTGAGCGCTGCATTTCCCAGCTGTTGTTCCCCGCTCTCAAACAGGCGGGTGGCAAGGTATTCCAATTTTCGCGTGGCCTCGACATAATCCCCGCCATCCAGCGCCTCCCTGGCCCGATCCTGCAGCTGGTACAGTGACAACTTACCCAACACATCCAGCAGTTCGATTGGGGGATCTTCAGGGGGAGGCGTTGGGCTTATCTCCACAGTGAGCATCCTGGCAACTCGCTCGATCCGCCGTGACTGTCCAAGCACTTCCGCTGTGAGGTCCACCCGGCCAATCGGGATTTCCCCGTTGACAGCATCACTTCCTGTGGTTACATGGAATTGAATGACAACAGCCAATCCGACCTGTCCGTCCAGTGAGCCAAGCGGGCAGGGTTGGATGGACGTATCCATCGACATCGGGTCCGGTGCTGTCCGGATCGCTGACTCCAGGTTTGTGTTTGGCGCGGGTGCAATGATCAGAGACGAGCGTTCTGCAAACGCCGTGGCAAGGCTGCGAATACGCTTTTGCAGGAAACTGCTGACCGACTGCGGTGTGCTGATATAGGCCGAACTTCCCCCGGTCTGCTTGGCTAGATTATCAAGGAAACGATCATTCCAGTCATCACCAATGCCCAGCCCGCTGATCCCGATCCCCTGTTCTCGGGCTTCAGCCGCCAGGTTCAGACAGGCTTTCTCGTCGCCATAGGTGCGCCCATCGGTGATCAGCACCACGTGGTTGACATAATTTGTGTTTAATCTGCGCCTGACCTGCGCAATACCGTCCTGCAGGCCGGAATACATGGCAGTCGCACCAGCAGCCCGCAGTGTGCTGATGACAGACTTCATCCCGCGCTGGTCTTCTGCGCACTGAGCGGGGATAAGGACTTCAGCGTTGTCGCTGAAAGACACAACCGACACAATGTCATCTTCGTGCAATTCATCGATCAACCGGTGAGCCGCGGCTTTAACATGGTGCATGCGTGACCCCTGCATGCTCGTGCTGCGGTCAATGACCAGGCAAATATTCAGAGGAGCATCGGTAACCAGGCCGATATCCTGAAGAGAACGCACTCTGAGCAGTGCATACACCATCTGGGGTTCGTCGAGGGGTTTAAGATGGCGCCTGCTGTAGACGACATCCATGTGTATGTTTGGTGTGTCGAGGCCAAGGTCGCACGCCAGTCGATCATAATCGGCGCGCGAGGCTGGCGAACTGAGCACCTCATAAGCGGTGTTAATGTCGCGAAACAAGGCAGACGCTCCCGGTGCTCTGTTGACATCCGGGTGAAAGAGGCGCGCCGCCTGCCGATAGGTCAAACGGATGTCTTCATTGCTGGCAGAAGGCAAAACCCCCAGTATTCCATAGTAGTCAGCCAGTTCCACGAAAGGAGACTCCGCAGCCTGATCAGTCTGGCATTTGTACAAGAATAATGGTGATGTTGTCCGGCCCGCCCAGTGCGTTAGCCAGGTCAACCAGTTGCTCACAGGCTTCCTGAGGGTCGTCGTGTGCTCTTACCACTTCAGCCATTTTTTCGTCATCCACCAGCCCCCATAGGCCGTCGCTGCAGAGCAGCAGCCGGGAGGAGGGGGGTAAGCGCCGGGTAGCGGAGTCAATCTCAATATTGTCTCCCTGCCCGATTGCCCTGTAAAGGACATTTCGCTGAGGATGGACTGCTGCCTCTTCAGCCGTTATCTGGCCCAGTTCCTGTAAACGCCGCACCAGCGAATGATCCCGCGTGATCAACTCCATACTTTCTTCCGAGACCAGGTAAGCGCGACTGTCTCCCACGTGAGCGATATAGGCAAGGTCGCCGCGCACAATGCAGCAGGTAGCTGTTGTGCCGCCATTTGACACTTGCTGTTGAACGGCGATATTTGCCGCAGTCATTGCTTCTGCCAGCACTTCAGGGATTGTCTTCTGTTCTGAGGTGCGGTCTGCCCCGTTGATATGTGGGACCACAATCTCTTTGATCACCTGCGTTGACAGTGTTTTAGCCGCAATCGCGCTGGCCAACTCCCCATCATGATGCCCACCCATTCCATCAGCTACCACAAAAAAAGCAATGGGAGGCGGCGCACTGTTCATTTCCGGGCTTCCTAAAAGGGAAAGGCAGGCATCCTGGTTATTGGGACGCAACTGCCCCGGATCACTGGCCTGCCCGAACAGGATACGGCGGCCCGAGCTCGAATAGGGCTTGGGAGGAGGAAGCGGACGCGTGGCAAGGGGCAGGGCTTCGTCAAGTTCAGCGGTCTCAACCTTCTCCTGAAACTGGTCGATCAGCTCCTGGTCAATGCGATCACTTATTATCTCTTTTTCGTCACGCTTCTCGCGTTTAAACAGTTTGCGGAAAAGACCCATGATATTTGTCTTTCTAATCAGCTATGCCTGGAGTGCATAGACGTGCCGATCGTCTGAGCCGACAAATACGACGTCGCCATCCACCCGGGGAGATGAAATAATTGGGCCACCACTCTGGAACCGCCACAACAGGTCCCCTGACTTTGCGTGCAGGCTGTAAAGTGTGCCATCGGTCGCGCCAATGTAGACTGCCTCCCCATGAACACAGGGAGATGAAGTCACTGCTTTGCCGATCTCGTATTTCCACTTCTCTTTTCCGCCGACAGCGTCTACTGCGTAAACAATGCCGTCAGCCGAGCCAAAATACAGCATATTGTTCTCGCCCAGCGCCGGGGAGGAAACCACCGGACCGCGCGTCCGGAACTTCCAGTTCGGATACCCCTGAGAAATATCAAGGGCATAGACATACCAGTCATCAGAGCCAAAATAGACCATCCCTTCGTAGACCACCGGGGTAGTAATTACCCGACGCCGGGTTTCAAAGCGCCATTTTAGTTCACCAGAGACATCCATACAGAAAAACTCACCTGTATCTGTCCCAAAGTAAACAAAATCATCTGCTACCTGCGGCGAGGAACGAATTGGCGACATGATGTTGAATGTCCACATCTCACGGGCGCTGGCCCCGGACGGCTTGATGGCATATAAATTCCCGTCATCTGCTCCAAAGAAAACCAGCCCCACCGCCGGGGCAGGGGTGGTGTAGATGCTCCCCCCTGCTTTGTAAACCCATTTACGCCTGCCAGTGCGGGCGTCAATCGCATACAGATGTTTGTCAGACGACCCAATAAAAACAATCCCCCCGCTGTAAGCCGGGCTGGAACCAATGCCACCTTCGGTTGCAAATTTCCATATCAGGCTGCCATCTTGCGCGTCGAGCGCCCACAGGTTGTTATCGTACGAACCAATATAGACTATCCCACCGTGAACAAGTGGTGTTGAGCGAACCGCATCCTCAACCTGGAACGCCCAGATCGGCTGGACATCGCCGGATGATTCCCCGGTCTCGGCCACAGGGACGGAGGGTTCGGGGGCAAGGGACGGCGCAGGCGGCGCCTGACGGGAAACAGACTGTGCCCCGGCAGATGCCGTTGCTGCCACCATTGCGCCTGCGTCTGGGCCGACGGACTCCAGGGACTGTTTCATGGCGTCTGCACTGGCGTAGCGCTCCTGGGGATCATAACTGAGAGCCCGCATGACCACGCTGGCTAACCCCTCGCTGACATTTGGATTGTAATCCCG
>JAFGNO010000199.1 GCA_016926985.1 Anaerolineae bacterium | reverse complement strand
TCGCCAAAAACGCGCGGCCAGTCGGAAAAGGCCAGGTTAGTGGTGACGATGAGGGCGACGTGTTCGTGCAGTGCAGAGCAGAACTGGAAGAGCAGCTGCGCCCCCGAGGGAGAAAAGGGGATGAAGCCCAATTCATCAAGGATAATCAACTGGTGCTTGAGAGCAGCAGCGATCAGTCTGGGCAAGCGCTGTTCCGTTTGGGCGAGCGTGAGTTCATTGACCAGGGCGGCGGTGTTGTAGAAGCGCGTTTTGTAGCCAAGACGACAGGCCGCCAGGCCAAGACTGATGGCGAGGTGCGATTTGCCCAGACCGGGATTACCGACAAAGATCACCGGCTCAGCAGCAGAAACGTAAGTGGAAGTATCGGCCAGCTGCAACAGGCGTGAGCGGTTGAGGTCGGGGATAGCGCTGAAGTCGAAATCGGCCAGCTCCTTGCGCATGGGAAAGCGCGCCTGCTGGATCAGCCGGTGGTGGCGGGTCAGGGTGCGTCGGGTGATCTCTTGCTCGGCCAAGACCAGCAGGAACTGCTCGTAGCTCCAGCCCGCTTGCTGGGCGTCATGAGCCAGGTCGGTATACTGCTCCAAAAAGGCGGCCAGGTGAAGCGCCTTCAGGTGGTTGTCCAACTGCGCCTTAATCGACATGGGTCTCTCCCCACAGGAACTGGTCATAGACCGTCAAGTCAATGGGCTGCTGGCCCAACTGTGCCAGGGCAGGTTGGGCGGACAGGTCAAGTTGGGGAGGCAGACAGTCAGGGTTAAGCGCCTGGTGCAGGCACAGGGTCACATTGTCCAGGTGCGCGCTGCCGCAGGCCAGGGCACGGTGGACAGCTGCCGTGACTGCCTCTGGGGGATAGGTGCGATGCAAACTGAGAATACGCACGAACTCGCGGATGGCCCGTGTGCTGGTGAGGCGCTGCTGAAGATGGGTCAGCAGTTGTTCATACACTGGGTCCCAGTGTTGGCGTAATTGGCGCATTGGGCGGGCATGTTCAAAGGCCCCAGGACGTTGTTCCAGCAGCGGCAGGTAGTGCAGCGGGTCGCTGATGTCTTGCCCGCGCCCATAGCTGCGGTCATGCCTGGCCAGGATGCGATCCTGATAGAGAATGTCCAGGTGAAACGGGTAGGCGCGGACTGTCACGGTGCGATAAGCCTGATCGGTGGGCACCGAATAACGGTTGGTTTCGAACAGCACCTGGCTGTACTTGTTCACTTTCTGTTCGCGCGCGTTACAGCAGGCCATGTCATAAGCCGGTAATCCATGAATGGTGGGCGATTCCACCTGCCAGGCTTCAGCTACCGTATGGGGTTGACCATGCACGGTGCGCTGGTCAGTTTGCTGGCACTGGGTCAGCAGGTGAGCGTTGAGGTCATCATACGTCGCAAAGGCAGGGCATCCGGCCAGGAAATTGCGCCGCACATACCCCACATCGTTTTCCACCCCGCCTTTCTCGTGCCCCGAAGCTGGATTGCAGTACCGGCTCTCGAACACATAATGATTGCGAAACGCCAGAAAGGTCGCCTGCTCTTCCCGATTGCGCCCCTGGAGAATGCGCAGCACCGCCGGTTTCAAGTTGTCGTAGATGATGCGCTGTGGCGTGCCGCCGAAGTAGTGGAAGGCGCGCACGTGTCCATCCAGAAAACATTCCTGCTTCTCACTGGGGTAGGCGGCCACAAATCCCTTGCGCGAGTAACACCACCGCAGCACAAACAGCTTAACGGTGGTGACTTCCCCTCCGATCTTCACCACCGCTTCTCCCCAATCCATCTGCATATCCACCCCTGCGTCATAGTCCAGGGGGATGTACACCTGCTGTTTGCCGCTCGCTTTCCGTAACTGCCCTACGTAGTATCTCACCGTCGACTCCGCCCCTGCATATCCCTGTTCTCGAATCAGTTCGTACATCTTGTGGGCGGTGTATCGCTGCTTGCGCGGCAAGCCTCTATTGGCTTCCACCCATGCTTGCAGTTGTGCTTTGTATGGCCCCAGCACCGGTGCTGGCCGTTCTTGCTCCTGCCGATACGTAAATGGTTCGTCTTGCGCAATGGCCTTCTTCACCGTATTGCGCGAATACCCCAGTGCCCGGGCTATCGCCCGCTGGCTTTGCTTCTCAGTGTAGTAGGCCTTGCGGATTCGATATTGATCTGCCACGGTTAGCATTCTTTCTGCTGCTTTCTGGCTACACCCGGTTCGGCGTTCCAGATTAGCAGCTTCTCGCGCCTGTGGCTCTCTTTTACTTGATCATTTTCAGCCTTGGTGGATCACTTTTACGGTTCATCCGCAAGTTTGGTGATCTGGGCGGAACGCAAGACCATCAGAGGGTAGACTGTATATCCAAAACAATGGTCTATCGTTCCAATGGCCGCTTCAAACCACATTCCTTTTGCATTACCGGGATTCAGCCTCGAGCAGGTGGAAGAGCACGATGACCTTCTGGTCGTTTGTGCGAGCAGCATTGCCAAAACAGCCAGATGTCCATGCTGTGGGCAGGTATCGACACAGGTTCATTGCCACTACACGCGTTCACCTCGTGATTTGCCGTGCAGTGGGCGCCGGGTCCGGTTGGTGTTGGATGTTCGCCGGTTTCGCTGTCCGAATGAGGCGTGTAAACGTCAGACCTTCGCCGAGCGCATCCCGCATATCGTGCCGGTTCACGGTCAACGAACCACACGATTGACGACCGTATTGCGGGCGATCACTTTCGAAGTAAATGCTGAGGCGGGGTCACGGATCACGCGGCATCTGAACATGCCATTGAGTGCGGATACGCTGCTTCGCATCATTCGACTTACCCTCCTGGAGCCTGCACCAACGCCCCGCATATTGGGTGTGGATGATTGGGCGTTCAAGAAAGGGAACCGATACGGCACCTTGTTGGTGGACTTGGAGGGCCATTCTCCGGTGGACTTGCTGCCCGATCGGACCGCTGAAACCCTGACCGCATGGTTGCAGGCGCGAACGGGCATCGAAGTGATCAGTCGGGATCGGTCGAATGAGTATATTGCCGCAATTACAGCCGGCGCGCCACAGGCGGTGCAAGTCGCCGATCGATGGCATATGTTACACAATTTGAGCGAAGCGTTGCAGCGTCTGCTGGGGAAACACGCTCCGGTACTGCGCCGGGTTGCCGGGCAAATTCAAGGGCAGGGAGAAAGCTCGTCCGACGACCAGGAAACCGAAGATGTCAGCGAAGTCCAAATGATACCTTCCCGTCGTGAGCTGCGGTTCAGCGAGGTAAAACGCCTGGCAGGTGAAGGGTATAGTCAACGCGCTATTGCTCGTCAACTACAGATGAGTCGTAATACGATCCAGCGCTACCTGAACACAAATGAGCTTCCTCAACATCAACGCCGGGGACCACGTCCGTCCAGCATCACCGCCTACGTCCCGTATCTGGAAGCTCGTTGGGCGGAGGGGTGTCACAACAGCCGTATCCTTTGGGAAGAGATCCGCCAGCGAGGCTACTCCAGTAGCTACAGTAGTGTGCGACGATTTGTGCGCCGCTATCGTTCAGGAGAGCTATGCTCCACGTCCATGCTCTCACCGATGGGGCCTCCATTATCGCCGCGTCAAGCAGCATGGTTGTTTGTCTTGACTCCAGAGAAGTTGTCTGCCGAACAAACAACCTATCGTGAGGCACTTTGCCGGGCGTGCCCCGATTTTGAGATCGCTTATGATCTGGCGCAACGTTTTGTGACTATGTTCCATCTCCGTCAAGTTGATCAACTTGACCCCTGGTTGGTTGATGCTCAATCCAGCGCCATTTCGCCGCTCAAGGCCTTCGCTGCTGGGCTACTCAAGGACTATGCTGCGGTCCGGGCTGCCCTTGAACTGGAGTGGAGCAACGGGCAGGTCGAAGGGCAGGTCAACCGCCTGAAGGTTATCAAACGTGACATGTACGGGCGCGCCAAATTCGATTTACTTCGCCTTCGCGTTTTACACCCTCCATGAGGCTTTGATCACCAAACTTGCGGATGAACCACTTTTACTCTATCAAAAACAGACTATCCTTATTCACCTTCCGAACTCGATATTGTCTCGATCGCGCTCGACAAGCTGACCTATCTGTACGATATGGGCGACGCCTACAATGAAGGCGATCCGCAAAACCGCCGTGTGGAGTCGCGCGTCGTAGCTGTTTATGGACGTTCGCAGCCGCCCCGCACTAAACGAGATACCAGTCGAATACGCGGCTGGTTGGGGCCTACCAGCCAACGCGGTGATGGCAAGTACGACAAAGGGCATTTTATTGCCCACATGTCCGGTGGAGGGTTGGACATCAACCTGTTTTTCCAGCGGCGTGACATCAATCGCGGTTGGTCAAAACGCGGCAAAGTATATCGAGAGATGGAGCGCTACTGCGCTGAGCATTTGGGGACATTTTGCTTTTCACGTCCTTTTTACAATGATC
>JAFGNO010000030.1 GCA_016926985.1 Anaerolineae bacterium | reverse complement strand
GCCAGCATGGCTTATCTCCATGGCTGGGAAAGTACCTGATTCTGATTACAGGAAAATCGCAGGGGCATGGTTATGGGCCCTGCTTCCCGCCACGCCCTTTTCGCCGCGTGACAGGGTGAATATCCTCCTCGTCATCCTCACGAAAAGTGTCTGCCACCTTTGTGAAGCTGTCTACCATCCGGTTTGATGAGACGGCCATTGCCTCCAGCACGTCTGGTAGATATTCGATGATATTTTCGAGAGAAACCACCAGGAGAAACTCGCTGCCTAGTGTGAACAGCGCTATGCTCTGGAAAAGTGCTGTGGCATAAATTGCAAAGCCTTGTGCATCGCCAACACGGAAAGCCATGTCTGTGCCAACATCTACAACCAGCGCCACACCAGCCAGCACGGCAAACAGCCAGTTGCGCCGCTCCAGTGCCATAAACCCGAAGGCGACCTGGACAAGCTGCGGCAGTGCACCCACAAACCAGGCTTCAGCATCGGACACCCGCGCTGTGCCCAGCCTGAAATAGCCGTAGACGCTGGTGATGTAGTCGGTGACAAACAGGAAAACAGAAACCGCCAGCAGTGCTACCAGTACCAGAAACACCAGAAGCATTGAAGCTGGTTTTTGGCGCCAGGTTGCGCCAAGTGGGATAACCAATCGACGGGCCATAGCCCCCCCTGTTAGATCAGACTGTTTTTACTTGGTTCAGAACATGATCACTATACTATACGTTGGTGCCCGGTGAAAGTTTGGAGGTGCTCGGGGCCATTTTGGAGTCTTTTGCGCTGAATGACCGGAATTGGCCCGAAATACCCTTTGCAAAATTGGATTTGACGAAGTTAGTCCGTGCTCTTATAGTTCAGGTTATGCCCAATTATGCGAAGATCACCATGGGATTATTCGCGGCGTTGATGACAGCTTGCAGCCAGCAGGTGTCTTCCCCGATTGCTGTTCACACCCTGACTGTGCCTGTGGCGTCTGCGGAGACTCCTGTGCCGCTTTTTCCTGAGGCAACCGGCGGAGCTGCGCCGACCCGATCGCCGGTTACCATGCCGTCCCCGACTATCCCGGCATCGCCGGAATCTTTTAGCATTGGGGACAGCTTAGAAAACCGGCCAATTATTGCGTGGCGCATAGGCACTGGAGAGCATATTATTGTGCTGGTGGGGGGCATCCATGGAGGATATGAATGGAACAGCGTCAACCTGCTTAATGAGCTTCTGGTATATTTCACAGAAAACGCTGCCGAAGTGCTGCCCGGTATTCAACTGATCCTGATCCCGGTTGCTAATCCCGATGGTTATGCCAGCGGGCGGGATTTCGCAGCGCGTTTTAACGCCGCGGGCGTGGACCTGAACCGGAACTGGGGATGCGATTGGGCTGAAACGGCTTTCATCTGGGACATCCCGATTGACCCCGGCGACGGACCCTTTTCCGAGCCAGAAACACAGGCGCTCCAGGCATTTTTCCTATTGGTACAGCCCGATGCTGTGATCTTCTACCACAGTATGCAGGGCGCAGTATTTATGGGCGACTGCGGCCCCAAGCATCCTCCAGCGGCCTGGATGGGAGATCTGCTGGCTACTGCAACCGGTTACCCATATGAGGAATTTTCCATCTACCCGGTCACGGGTGATGCGAGCAACTGGTTGGCTCAGGTGGGGATTCCGGCTGCCACTATTGAACTATCGACACGTGAACAGACTGATTTTACGATCAACCTGGACGGGGTTATTGCACTTCAATGTCATTTTGTTCTTGGCGATGATTATGACGCTGACCCGGCAGCCTGGCAGGTATGTAACAAGGTGGTGAATGATGAGTAACTCCCCGCGCTTACTGGAACCCCTGCTGTTTGTGCTTGTGCTGATCGCCGGGCTGGTGCTGCGATTTGCCCGGCTCTCCTCTGTCCCGGAAAGCCTCACCGATGAAGAAGCAGCCCACTTACAGGATGCAGCCGACATCTTGAACGGAGATTGGGTTTTGCTGTTTGATGATGAGCACTCCCCCCGGGAGCCGCTGTATGCGGTTCTTCTTGCCCCGATACTGTATGTAACAGGATACAGAGCAGTTGCTGGGCGCCTGTTTTCTGCCATGTTGGGGACCTTCCTTCTTGTGTTGATATATGCTTGGGTGCGTTTGTATACCAGGAACCGCTGGCTGGCTTTGGTGACTATGGCCGGCCTCGCGGTCAGTTTTTGGGGTGTTTCAACCAGCCGCATGGGCTTGCGAGGGGTGATTCAGCCGGTTTTATATGTGGGTGCAGCGATTGCTATGCGCCGGGGTATTGTCCTGGGCCAGGAATTGCGCACGACCAGGCGTTCGCGCTATCGCCCCACCGTTGAGGTGGAAAGCCGGATCAGTTTCATCGTTTCCGGATTGCTGCTGGGGCTGTCATTCTATTCCTATGCAAATGCCCGGATTATGTGGTTAGTTTTTCCTGCGTTCTTTTTATTTCTGTCAATTGATCAGCCGGGCGTTCTGCGCCGGGCCTGGCCGGGCCTGGTGGTTATGCTGCTGATCGGTGCTGTGGTTGGCTCGCCCATCATTGCGGAGCTCATCGGGGATTCTGCATTCAGGCTGGCAGGCGGTCCGCCTCCTCCGGTCGAGACCTTGTTGGCCCAGGATTTCTATTCTGTGCGTGATACGCTTCTCAGGCGATTGGGAATCCTCACCATTCGGGGGGATACCCTGTGGCAGTATTCCATTCCCGGCAGGCCCTTGCTTGGCCCGTTGAACAGCCTCCTGTTTTATCTGGGGGTGAGTATAGCGGTAATCAGCCTGATCATGCCCTATCGCCCGGCCCGGCGCGGCAAAACAGGCTATACCGATGTTTTTCATATGACCAGCGCTAATATGTTTATGCTGCTGACCCTGGCTGCGGGTATGGCGCCGGTGATTATTTACGGCCCGGTGGGGAGCAGCCTGTCAGCGATGGGCATTCAGCCTGCCCTGTACTATTTCCCGGCCTTGGCAGTTCTCTGGGCAGCCGAATGGGCCATGGGACAGGTTGGGCCTAATGGACGCACAGCGATCTATACAGCCTACGCCATCATGGTATGCGTTGTTGGGATCATTACGGCTCATGATTACTTTATCTCCTGGGGTCAGGCTGAACGAGTTCAGCAAGAGTATTACATCGAAGCAGATGACCTGTCCATTCGGGCATTGTCGGACTGATCCTCGGTCAGGTGATTCTTTGCGTTTTATCTGAAGGGTTTTACAATACCCCGAAGCCGCAATAGATAGGACGGGCCATGCGGACATGGCAGCAGGGCATCAACATAATCGGACTCGGCCTGCTTGTGATAGGGGGCTGGTATGTCTTGTCCCGCATTGCTCCCGAACTGCCCGGATTTGCCCGGCTGTGGCCCATGCTTTTTCTGATGGCTGGACTGGCCATTCTTGTCCAGCCACCCAATGGGATTCGCACTTTTGCGGGCGCAGCCTGGATCGGGGTGTTGATGCTGCTGACCGGTTTGTTTCTATCCGTGTTTTCGCTGGGGTTTGCCGATCTGACCTGGACGGATACCAGAGAACTCTGGCCCGTGTTTTTGATTATTGTTGGGATTTCCTTTTATGCAGTATTTGTGCGGGGTGGCAAAATAGGGGCGCCATTTAATATTGTCAGTATCCTGTTCTGCGGGGCTGGCGCGATTCTGCTGCCGCTGTCATTTGGCGTTCTACACGGCACCTGGATTCAACAGGCCTGGCAGATGGCCCCTGTTCTTTTGCCCGTCCTTATCGGTATTTATGTGAGTATAGGGCATATTATTCGATTCTCTACTTCCTCAGACAATGGGTTATAGCTATGCTGATTGGTATTGACGCCAGCCGGGCAACCCTGGCCCAGCGGACGGGTACTGAGGGCTACAGCTATCATTTGATCCGCTGGTTGTTAGAGCTGGGTAATGAATATCGGTTCAGGCTGTATTTCCGGGATGTTCCCTCTCCCGATCTGTTCCCCGACCACGATAAGATTGAGCCGGTAGTTATTGAGCGGACAAGATTATGGACTCACCTCGGGCTGGGACCGGCAGTTCGGCAGAATCCACCGGATGTGTTGTTTGTGCCATCCCATGTTGTTCCCTGGCCAACCATTGGTCAGACTCCGGCAGTATTTACTGCCCACGACCTGGGGTATAAGCACTATCCGGATAAGCATCCATTCCTTCATCGCTTATACCTGGCATGGTCTACACGACACAGTGTGGGTATTTCCTCACGGGTTATTGCCGTCTCTCATGCCACTGCGCATGATCTGGTCGCCTTTACTGGAATAAATCGAGAGAAAATCCGGGTGGTATACTCGGGGATTGACGACAACCTGTTGCCGGTTCGCGACAGCAGCCGCCTGACTGAACTCCGCGAACGTCTGGGGATAAAAGGTGACTATATTTTGCATGTGGGAAGCATCCAGCCGCGAAAAAACCTGAAGCGCCTTGTAGATGCGTTCAGCCTTGTACGCCAAACTCATCCTGAGTTGTCTCTGGTTCTGGCAGGGCGCTCGGGCTGGGAAAAGGAGTCGTTTTTTGAGCGCTGCAACCGGGACGATGTGGCAGGTCATGTGATATTGCCGGGCTATATTGCTGATGAGGATTTACCCGCTCTCTACAGCGGCGCTTTGCTGTATGTATTCCCATCGTTGTATGAAGGTTTTGGTTTCCCAGCGCTGGAAAGCATGGCCTGCGGGACACCGGTTGTATGCGCAAACACTTCATCTCTGCCAGAATTGGTAGGCGATGCCGCGCTCACTTTCGCGCCAACCGATGTAGAAGCGCTTGTTGAGGCCATTCTACGTATACTTAATGAGGAATCCCTGCGAGAAAAATTGATTGCACGTGGATTTGAGCGTGTCAAGCAGTTTTCCTGGGAGACCACTGCCCGGGCGACCCTGGATATCCTTGTAGAGGCAGCCGGGCTTTGACCATCAGGCAGTCTTATGAAATATGAAGAAGGAGTGTTAAAGATGGATGGTTTTGTATATATTCCATTCTGGCGTTCTGGCACATGGGAGGATATTACGTATCGTACCCAGATTTATCTGGCGCCGTTGAATAATGAGCCGGTCAGCCTGGGTATGTACCTGTATGAGAACGGCGGCAGGCCATGGGCCGGCAAAACGTTTGCCATTGAGATCGATCGGCATCAGGAAACAGTGACAACTGATCGGAATGGGATGATTGAGGTCCAGTTGCGGCCCGGGCAGGTTTGCCGCGTTGAAATCCACGTGGTTGATCACGAATACGGCACCGGCGAGATCCACCTCCTGTCGGGCAGCAAGCCAATCCGTCTCCTGGCCCGTGGCGATCTTGAAGTGTTTGCGGCTGAATCCAGTGGGTTTGAGATGAGCGTATCTGAAATCTCAATTACCGGCGGTCAGCCTGTCGTACTGGATCCCCCTGGCCGCTAGTGAGTGGTTGCAGACAAGCTTGCCGCTGCCAGACGGAGACATATAATAAACGTGATGATCGCTGCCTGTACCATCTGGTGCAGGGCAATCTGGAGCATAGCTTATGGCACAGACAGGTGAAAGCGAAGGTACCGGCCTGAAATCCGAACTGGAGTATATTCGCAGGCTGACAGTGGATCTGCGCAATGTGCTCAGGCAGCAGCGGGAGTTGCTGCAGGATCAGGGATTCCGACTGCCGCCAGGGACGACCACTACTCTCAACGACATCAGCAAGCGGCTGGAGGTGGCCGGCAACCGGGTGGGCGCTATGGAGCATGATATCGGACAGTATCGCGCACTGGCCGATGTCGCAGCGTTGATTAACTCTTCGCTGGATCTCACGCAGGTGTTAAATGAGACAATGGATACCATTGTCCGGTTATCTGGTGCTGAACGTGGCTACCTGATGCTGCGCAACGAGGAAACCGGCAAAATGGAGTTCCGCATTGCGCGTAATGTTGACCGGCAGACTCTCGATAGTTCCGAATTTGAGATCAGCCGGAGCATTGTCCAGCGTGTTGCCAACAGCGGCGAACCAGTGCTGACTACCAATGCCCAGGAAGATACACGCTTCCAACATGCTGAGAGCATTGTGAGCTACAGCCTGCGCTCTATTCTATGTGTGCCGCTTGTCCTGCGGGGTGTTGTAACGGGGGTAATATATACCGATAACAAAATCCATGCGGGGCTGTTTACCGAGCAAACCCTTGATCTGTTGATGGCTTTTGCCAATCAAGCAGCAGTGGCCATTGATAATGCCCGTCTGTTCACCCAGTTGAGAGAGACACTCGATGAGATTACGGAGATGAAGAATCTCCAGGACAATATCTTTGCGTCAATCGCCTCGGGTGTGATCACCAGTGACCTGGGCGATCAAATAACCTACATTAACAGACGCGCGCAGCAAATTCTGGATATCGGGGAGGGCGCACTTGAGTACGGGGGCGGATTGAACGATGTGCTGCCTCCAATTGATACACGGTTCAACTCACTGGTTGAGCAGGTCAGAGACTCAGACCAGCCGCTGATTGGGATTGAGTTTGATACGGAGTTGGAACGGCGGGGCAAAGTTGCCCTGAGTATGAACTTCAGCCCGTTAAAAGATGCCCATAACCATACACAGGGCGTGGCTATTGTGCTGGATGACCTGACCGAGGCAAAGCGTCGTGAGGCCCAGATTGCCGGCGTCCGGCGCTACCTGCCGGTTGAGGTTGTGGATGGGATCCGCAGCGCTGATGAATTGAAGCTTGGCGGTACCAGGCGGGTCATCTCAATTGTCTTTGGGGATATTCGCGGCTTTTCCACGTTCAGCGAACACCTTGACCCTGAAAAGCTGGTGGAGATCATCAATACCTATATGACTATCGCGTCGGATGCCATTCATCAGCAGCAGGGTGTTATCGATAAGTTCCTGGGTGATGCGGTGATGGCGCTTTACAACACACCTCTCCGACCGCAGGCCGATCATGCGCTGCGGGCGGTGCGCTCGGCAGCTTTGATGCGTGCAGATATGCTGGCCTATCACCAGGGAGTCCCCCCTGACGAAAGGCTGACATTTGGCATCGGGGTTCACACCGGCGAGAGCGTTGTGGGGAACGTGGGCAGCCCGGAGCGACTGGACTACACTGCGATGGGGGACAGCGTGAATCTGGCCAAGCGATTGCAGGAGGTTGCCGCGCCCATGCAAATCCTGCTCAGTGATGCAA
Source organism: Anaerolineae bacterium (assembly GCA_016926985.1). Taxonomy (GTDB): domain Bacteria; phylum Chloroflexota; class Anaerolineae; order Aggregatilineales; family UBA3940; genus JAFGNO01. The sequence goes on along the minus strand of JAFGNO010000030.1, from coordinate 2,242 downwards.
CCTATCAGCTGGTCAAAGACTACGTGGATGTCAATGAACTGGAGCCTATTCAGGTGAAGGGGCGCACCCAGCTGGTGAAAATCTACGAGTTAAACGATGTGGGGTGATAGCCTGGTCTGCCTTTGATTGTCATGAAGATAACAGCTGTCCTCACTGAGGGCGGTTTGTTTTATCCGTCATAGAATGGGGTGCCGCTGAAGTCAATATAAAAGCGCGGATTTTGTGGAACATCGTTGTAGCGCACTTCAAAGTGCAGGTGCACGCCTGTTGAGTAACCCGTTGTTCCCATAAGCCCGATCATCTGTCCTTTTGATACCTGCTGACCACACTGGACAAAACGATCGGAGAGATGGGCGTAATAGGTGGTATATCCGGAACCGTGGTCGAGGATAACCAGTTCTCCATAACCATTCAGATGCCACCCTGCAAACACCACAACGCCTGTTTCTGCCGCGTAGATTGTGGTTCCGAGTGGCGCAGCCAGGTCAATCCCGGCATGCCAAAGGGCAAATTCATTTGTGACAAAATAGGAAATGCTTCCCAGCGGATCGATGAAATTTCCCAGCCCACCGCTGCCAATATAACCGCCAGGGCATGAGCCAGGATGCAGTGCGCCCTGTGGGTTCGTGCCTCCCGCTGTTCCGGTCCGAATAGGCGCCTGCCAGGATATATATTCTCTTCGCCCGCCGGGGACAACAATTCGAAGCCCATTGGGTGGAACATAATCCCTCGTTCCCGTGGAAAGCTGGTTGTATTCTGATAGGAGGATTGTCTCGGGGTCCACATCATATTGCCCGGCAATTTCGGCGATGGTGAGTTTACCGTCTGATTGGTGGTAGACGCCGTTTACCGGAAGGATGTACAGTTCTGTACCAATATGAAGCAGGTGGACATTATCCTGGAGGGTTTCCGTGTTGGCCCAGAAAATCGTGTCGGGTTGAAGCCCAAAACGTTCAGCAATCAAAAACAGAGCATCCCCCTCCTGTACGGTGTATTTAAGGACATGCTGGCGAATGGGAACAGAATAGATCAGCTGGTTGGGGTCTTCTGTTGGCTCCGGGAGGCTGGCAGTGGGTGTCACAGGAACAGGTGTGACTGTAGGGGCTGGTGTGGGGTAAGGTGTTGCGCTGGGGAAGGCAGCGATTTCTTCTTCAAGCTCTTTCAGAATGTCCTGCCCGGTTGCGAAACCAACCAGATCATCACCCCATACAATTAGCGAACCTGCGGCAAGAAGCAGTGCGCCCAGATACAGGATAATTCGAGGAAATTGGTGTTGAGGCTGTTCTGTCATAGCCTGCCATTAACAACAGAGGGACATTTGCATCTGGTACAGACAATACCCCCCAAAACGTGGTTCCTGTCAGCTGCGTCTGACCAGAATCGGTGATGATTAATCTGATGTTATAATAACGTCTTGGTTGGGCAGAAGCAACCCGAGAAACCAGAGTCATCGACATCCAGCAGGTTGTTGATATACTCTGTGCAGACACTGCCTGTGATATGAACGTACTGACCGGATTATGGTAAATCATTCAGAAAACAGCCCATTTCAGCATACTAAACAGGAAAAAGGGTATGGGCTCCCCCCAGCGCCAAAAAGCTCCCGCAGGGGTGGGATGCCTGGTTTCCTGCTGGTTGCCATACTGGTGCTGTTGGGTGCCGGGTTGCTGGGTACCCTGTTCAGGCAAAAGCTGAATGATGAAATGCACCGCCCTCTGGGGCCTACGCTGCCGGTATTTGCCACGGCATTTCCTCTCCCAGTTTCCCATACTGGCGAGCCTGCGGAGTTGCCCTCCATTTCTCCCACTCTCCCCGCCGGTGACAGCGAGAATAACCCCGATTTGGGTAATACTCCCAGTGCCATCCCGGCGACTCTGGAGCCCACTCCAGCGCCACTATGCGATGGCCCACCACAAATGACCATTCTGGCAATAGGCGCCGACTCGGTTGACAGCGAATATGAATATGGCCTGGCGGATGTGATACGGGTTGTGAGGGTGGATTTTGTGACTCCTGGTGTGTCAGTCCTCACCGTTCCACGGGGCTTATGGGTGGCGATTCCGGCGCTGGGGAATGGGGAGATGGCACGTTATCTGGCTAATTATTATGGTGCGCCGCTGGATCCTGTCTCCGGTGAACCCATCTCATTGAGTGTTGCGCATGGTCTGATTAATGTCAGCTACTTCTACGGTAACCTGTTTGACCTGCCGGGGCTTGGACCAGCCACGCTGGCTCATACCCT
>JAFGNO010000198.1 GCA_016926985.1 Anaerolineae bacterium | reverse complement strand
GTGCGCACTCCGCCAACCAGGTCAGACCCGGCATCAGGCTCGGTTAAGCCAAGAGAGCCAAGCGTTTTTCCGCTGGTCAGTTCAGGTAGGTATTTTTCTTTCTGCTCTTTTGTCCCCCATTTCACAAGAGGTGCGCAGCACAGTCCATTATGTGCTGCCAGCGCCAGGCCCGTGCTCCCGCAGGCGCGCGAGATCTCCTCAATGGCGATTGCGGCGCTGATGCTGTCCATATCTGCCCCGCCATATTCCTCAGGCACCTGCAAGCCTGTCAGGCCAAGCAGGGGCATTTTTGCGATGGCCTCCCAGCGCAGTTCCTGCTTTTCGTCCACTTCCGATGCGTATGGGGCCAGTTCGTTAGCCGCAAAATCGGTAACGGCTTTCCGGAACATCCTCTGTTCATCACTGAGTGCGAAATTCATGCGATCTCCTTTTTGGGGTGTGTGAGATACGATGTCGTTTGGGTGGTTCTCGTTCCATATACAATTATGGTTTTCTGAACACTCTTCGCAACTTTTACATGCTCTTTCACGTAATGATTGGTGAATATGCAGGAGAGGACTCAAATGGACGATCAAAGCAAGAAAGATAAGAGGAGTAGTCAGGGGCCACAGCCCTGGGGTGCAGAGCCAATTCGTGGGCTGAATTACGATTACCTGGATATCCAGGAGCCGCTTGCCAGTGGACCGAAAGCCGTTGTCCCCAAAGTGCAGGAGTACAGCCTGGAGCAGGCGCAGGATTTCTATCAGCGAACACGCTCAAAGATAGTCGCATGGGCAGAAAATGCCGGCGCCGGGAAATCTGTCACCAAGTATATATTGCTGGTGCCCGACATCATGGCATTGTTTGTTCGGCTCATGGGCGATCCGCGTGTTTCTGCCGCATTAAAGGCAGAAATCGCGGCGGCCTCCGCCTATATTATTATCCCGGTCGACCTGATGCCCGAAGTAGCTATGGGCCCTGCCGGATTGATCGATGATGCCATTGTTGGCATGGTCGCGCTCAACCGCGTTGTGAAAGTAATGGGGCAGGCAGGCGAGTCAGTACTCAGGCAGTACTGGGATGGTGATGAAGACATCCTGGTGGTCATGAAAGATCTCCTTGAGAAGGCCGACAAGTTCGTTACCGGGCGGGTTTGGAAAGGCATCAAGACGTTTATGGCCCAGGCTGCGGAGGACATCAAGCAGGTTGCAGATGATGTCAAATCCAGCTCAAAGTCCAGTCCGCGGGGCCCGGTCATCGAGGGGTCTTTTCGACCCATCATCCCTCCCAATGAGCAGGGTGGGCAGTCCGGCGATGATGAAGATCAATGGATCATTCCACCTAACGAACGCGGGTGACGAACGCGGGTGATATCGAATAGGGCAGGGGGAGAGCAGGTGAATATCCTGCCCTTGTCTTCTATGGATTATTGGGATTATCGCTGTCAGCCTCAGCCAGTTGGAAAACTGTCCAGCTATCTGGCTGTGCTCTCCAGAATGCAAATACGATCTGGTTGATCGGGAGATAAACCATCTCACCATATTGATAGAGTTGCATCTGGGCCAGCGCGGAAGTCTGTGGCTCGATTCCAAACCCGATCTGTTCGATCAGGCCGGGTATAATCCGCCATATTTTCCCCAGGCGCTCGACGGGCTGGAACAGCCCTTCTGGAGGAGATGGGCCTCCAGACTCGCGGTCAGCGCCGGCGGCATAACTATCTTCAAATCGCCTGTATGTGCCATCTGACAGCATTACGTAGACGACTTTTCCCTCATACCACCCGACATTCGATAGCCAGAGCATATGGCCGCGTTCCATGGGCTGGTATTCAACTTCAACTGCCCATATCTGCGGCGGTATGTTGGGTGATGGGGCGGTGGGACAACCGAGTGATGTGCGCAACGCCGGACTGATGGCAAACAGCGTACCAAATACGCCATCTGGGGGGCTGGAACATTCCGGTGCTGCGCCCTCTTGTGTGGTGGTTTCTGTCACTTCCAGGGTGGATGAAGGTGTTGGCGTAGGCATATCGGTTGGCATTGTAGTGGGTGTGGCAGTCGATGTGCCTGTAGGAAAAGGTGTCGGGGTCTGGGTTGGCGGAATGGGTGTGTCCGATGGTCGCGTTGTTGCCGTCAGAAATGGATACGCAGTTCTGGTAGGCAGATTTACAATATGTCTGGGTGATTCGCCCGAACATGCAGGCAGCCCCAGTATGATGAGAAGCAGCAATACTAGGTAGTTGGTTGCTCGCCGGAACATCTCGATGCTGCTAAACAGAGGCCACTATCTGGCCATCCTTAACCTGTGCGCGTGACATACAGGGGGTGTTATAAGCAAAACCGGTATTGCCACGGGAGTCCACCGTGATCAGACCACCACTGCCCTTTACCCGCTCAGAGGATAGTAGTTCAACAGCCTTTTCCGCAGCCTCCTGGGCGTTCAACCCTGCGTGCATAAGGTCGCAGGCCGTCTTGCTGATAACGATTTTCATCAGGCTTTCGCCCACCCCGGTTGCCGATGCGCCGCCGCTCAGATTATCGGCATAGGCACCGCTCCCAATCAATGGAGAATCCCCCACTCTCCCTGACAGCTTGTTGAGCGTTCCACCGGTGGAAGTTGCGGCCGCTATGTTACCGGCGCTGTCACGTGCCACGGCACCAACTGTGCCATGCCCGTCGCTGGACAGATCGTGCTGTGCTGCTTTCCAGCGTTCCAGTTCGCGCCCTACCAGCAGATTTTCTTCCGCCAGCCGGGGAAAGCCCATCTTTTCTGCAAAAGCCTGTGCGCCGATCCCTACCAGCAGGGAGTGTCTGGTTTTATCCATGACCAATCTTGCCAGGCTGATCGGATTGCCAATGCATTGAACTGCGGCCACAGCGCCGCTGTTCAGAGTGGCACCATCCATGATCAATGCGTCAAGCTCAATGTGCCCGGCACTGTTGAGATGGCTTCCTCGTCCTGCATCATAGGTCGGGTCATCTTCCAGCAGGCGCACAACCTGCTCAACCACGTCGAGCGCGGGCCTGCCGTCGAGCAGCAGCTTCCAGCCCAGTTCGGCAGCCAGTCTGACACCATTCAGGTGGCCAGCATGTTCTTCCTTGGGAATATTCCCAGCTCCGCCATGAACGATCAACGAAGGGAATGTGGGCATATCGATTTTGCCTTATGTGTTGGTTACGTTGAATCATATCGCGCTTTGATATTTGTGCAATGCTCTATACCTGACAGTAACAGATTTGGCCTTTTCTAATGTGAGCTTTCTGGTTGCGTCAATTCTGAAACGCATCATCGAGAAACGAAAGGATACGTTCTTGATAACCTGCTTCGTCTGCGGAGCGGTATGTCCCGTGCGAGGCACCTAGGACTATCCACAGCGACTTTGGCTCACGTGCAGCATCATATAATGCCTGCCCATAAGCTGCTTCATGTTCACCATAGATCAGCAGCACCGGACGTGGGCTGATTTTCGCGATCTCGTCAACCGGGCTTATCGATGAAGTCGGAATGCCTCTCAGTGTAAAATCCCACACAATCATATGGCGGATCAGCATGGCATACCATCCCAGATTGGCATGCCGATCCAGGATATCATCCCGCAAATTTGCGTACCCCCCCATTGCGACTATGAGTTCAATCCCGGGCTCATCTGCCGCAGCAAGCAGGGATGCGGTACCCCCGGCGGAAAACCCCAATGCTCCGACATGCTTAATATCCTCACGGGAGTGCAAATAATCAGCAGCACCGGCGACATCGGCGGCCTCATAGTAACCGGTGGTAGCTCGCTGAGTTGAGTCGGCGCAGTTACGGGGTTCAATAACCAGCGTTCCATATCCTGCTTCTGCCAGCATGAGCGCGTCATCTAAGGCAAGTTCGCTGTTAGCACCATGGCTTGTCAGGGTAATGATCACGATGTCTGGAGCCTGAGTACCGGTAGTCAGCCATCCCCGGATTATGACGTCATTGTAGCCGGGGAAGCTCACCAATTGTGAGCCATACCCGTGGGATGACAGGCTGGCAAATGTGCCCTGGCAGCGCACATGCAGCACGGCAGTCACGTACTGATTGGCAGACCAGACTGAAATTGCCAGGACAATGAGGGGAATTAACGTAACCACCAGCAGGCTGGTGCGGTGCAGCCACCTCCAGTTAATTGATTGCTTCATGGTTTGTGACAACAGGTGAGTTCTGCTGGAAGTGGGGTCACCCGGTGGCACTCAACAGGTGACCCCTTTCAGCACTAATATGTTAGCCGAACTTCTCGTTCAGGATATCCTGAAGATTGGGCTGTCCGATCACGTCCAGTTCATACCGTACACGTTCCATAGGCAGCTTGATATTGATAATCCGCGTCAGGTCAATGGGGGTGGCAGCAATCACCAGATCGGCATCCGCCGCATTGATCGTTGCTTCGAGGTCGGCCATTTGCTCATCACCATAACCCATTGCTGGCAGGACAGTCCCGGTAGAGGGATATTTGGCATAGGTATCCGCTATTGAGCGGACGGCAAATGGACGAGGGTCGATCATCTCACCGGCACCAAACCGGTTGGCAGCGACTACCCCGGCCCCATAAGCCATTTCCCCGTGGGTGAGTGTGGGGCCATCCTCGATGACGAGCACCCGTTTACCCCGGATGGCTGCCGGGTTATCCACAAAGATTGGCGAAGCGGCCTGCACAACCACAGCGCCGGGATTGACCTTCTGGATATTAGCCATCACGGTCAGAATATTGGCGTAATCGGCTGTATCGACTTTGTTGATTACCACGACATGGGCCATACGCAGGTTTGCTTCGCCGGGATGATAGCTCAACTCATGCCCGGGGCGATGGGGATCGGCTACCACGATATGCAGGTCAGATTTATAGAAAGACAGATCGTTGTTTCCACCATCCCACACAATGATATCTGCTTCTTTTTCTGCTTCCTTCAGGATTGCCCCGTAATCCACGCCAGAGTAAATGACTGCACCCAGGTCAATGTGGGGTTCGTATTCTTCTCTTTCCTCAATTGTGCAGTCATGTTTATCAAGATCGCTGTAGTCGGCAAAGCGTTGGACAGCCTGTTTAGCCAGATCGCCGTAGGGCATTGGATGCCGGATCGAAACAACTCGCTTGCCCATCTGTCTCAGCAGCGAGACGATGTGCCGGGTTGTCTGGCTTTTACCGCACCCTGTCCTGACCGCGCATATCGAGACCACAGGTTTGGCGCTTTTGATTTGGGTTTCCCGTGATCCGAGAAGCCAGAAATTCGCGCCAGCTGCAATGACCTGTGAGGCTTTATGCATGACATGGTTATGCGTCACATCGCTGTAGGAAAAGACAACCTCATCGATTGCCTGTGAAGCGATTATGTGGGTCAGGTCAGCCTCGTCGTAGATCGGGATCCCCTGTGGATAGAGTTCCCCGGCAAGTTCTGGAGGATACTGCCTCCCTTCGATACCGGGGATTTGTGCAGCGGTGAAGGCAACAACTTCAAATAAATCATTGCTGCGGAAGTAGGTGTTGAAATTGTGAAAATCTCGCCCCGCTGCTCCCATAATGACAACGCGCTTTCGAGCCATAGTAAGTCCTTCTCTTCTGGTTTCGCCCTTGCCATCGTTGCCTTTAACGACCGGGCGGCTAGTGCAGTTAGGCGCAAATAAGCTCATGATAAAGCCAACTGTGGACCCAACTGCTTAAGTGTTTCGCAGCCTAACCTCAATCACAACCCTATTCAGACTGCGAAACACTAGAATTAACAATTGAAATGCTTAAGCAAACAGTGCCAGCACAATACTCAGCAAGTATAATGCAGCCAGTGGGGCTGCGACAATACCCATATTGACAGGGTCCGGGGTAGGGGTAACCACTGCGGCAAGTATTGCGATCAAAATAATAGCAATCCGCCAGTTTTTCGCCAGCATCCGGGCATTCACTATTCCAGTTTTTGCCAGCAAAAATATCACAAGTGGCATCTCAAAGCTGATACCAACCCATAGAATGACATTAGTCACGAATTTGACGTAGTTTTCAAGCGTTGGCGTCGCATCAAACCCCATGAAACCAACTAAAAATGGAACGGCAGCAGGCAGCATGGCGAGATAGGCAAACAACGCGCCCAGAAGAAATAAGAGCACAGCAAATGGAACAAATAAGTAGAATGCACGCCGTTCTTTGTATTTTAAACCAGCAGCCACAAACACCCATAACTGGGCCGTGACATAGGGCGAGGCAAGGATGATCCCCAACATGATCGAGACACGGAAGAAAACGCCAAATGGCTCGGTCACGCCAATCGCAATCAGCCGCTCTGCTCCCCCGATGGGTTC
>JAFGNO010000197.1 GCA_016926985.1 Anaerolineae bacterium | reverse complement strand
GTTCCCTCTGGAGTCACAGGCGGAGCTGCGCGAGGCGTTCACCGATCGCTGGGCTGAGAACGATAAACGCGCCTATCTCGCCGCCACACGGGCACTGGTCGGGTGGAGCGTGCTGGAGCGCCTCCCGGCGATCCACACCCCTGCCCTGGTGATCGCCGCCGACCAGGATTACACGCCGGTTGCGGCAAAAGAGGCCTATGTGAAGCAGATGCCCAATGCCGAATTGGTGGTGATTGAGGACGCGCGCCACGCAGTGAACTACGCCCAGCCGGAGAAGGTCAACCCGGTGATTGCGGCGTTTCTGGAGCGGGTGAGCGGCTGATCACTAGGGCTCCCAGACAGCTTCTCCGAGCAGCAGTTTCTCGACCTGTTTGTAGAACTTCGGGGGGTCGAGTGGTTTGCCGATAAACCCGTCAAAGCCCTGGCGGCGGGCTTCGGGCATTTGCTCATGGTACGAGCTGTAGGCGATTACCGGCACATCGGCAAAACGGGGATGCTCCCGCAGCAGCATGCATATGGCATAGCCATCCACATTGGGCATCCTCAGGTCAAGCAGTACCATGATCGGCACCTGGATGCGATCCAGCGCCAGCTCTGCCAGGTGGCTTTCAACCAGCACATCAGCGGTGATCCCCATTTCACGCAGAAGCTCGGCGATGATATAGGCGTCATCTGCATCATCTTCAATCACCAGTACATGTTTTTCAGGGTCAGTTGGCACAGGGTACTCCTTGGTGGTGTATGGTCACACCACGTTCCGGCTCCATGGCAGCGTTTCAGGAGGCGATAACCTGCTGGCTGAGTGATCTTCTGGCAGCGAAACGTAAAAAGTGGCGCCCGATCCGGGCGTGCTTTCCAGCCACAGCCTGCCGCCGTGCGCCTCGACAAGCTGGCGGGCAATCGGCAGCCCCAGCCCGGTTCCTTCAGTCTGGGTACTGCGGTCTAACTGGCGGAACGGTTCAAAGATCAGGGCCTGCTGTTCAGGGTCGATGCCCGGCCCGGTATCTTCCACCACAAACAGCACCTGCCCATCGGCATGGGAAACCCGCAGCGCGATATGACCCTCCCTGGTGAATTTGGCGGCATTGGAGGTCAGGTTGAGGAGCACCTGGCGGATGCGGCGGCGATCCACCCGCAGCCGGGGCAGGTCGCCGGCAATGTCCTCAATCAACTCAACCGGCTTTTCTTCCAGCAGGGTGCGCGTGGTGTCCAGCACCTGCCTGATCTCCGGGCACAGGTCAACATCCTCCTCCAGGAATAATTCCAGGCGCCCGGACTCGATCTTGGACATATCCAGCACATCGTTGATCAGCGCCAGCAGGTGGCGGGCGCTGCTGGTCGTTTTTCCCAGCGCATCCACCTGTTTCTCGTTCACCGGACCATGCAGCCCGGACGAGACAAACTGGCTGAAGTTGATGATTGCATTCAGCGGGGTGCGCAGCTCGTGGCTGACGCTGGCCAGGAACTGCGACTTCGCCCAGTTGGCTTCCTCCGCGAGGCGGCGCTGCTGGTCGGCCTCTTCACGGGCAGTGATCAGCGCCTGATTGGCCTGCTCAAGCTGGGTGGCCCGTTCATCAAGCAGACGGTTGGCCTGCGCGGTTTGTTCGTTGGCGCGGGCCGAGGCCAGCAGCGCCTGACGGACAAACCACATGCTGGCAACCACAATCGCCAGCGCCAGCGTGAATCCAACCCCTTCAAAAAACACAACCGTTCCATCGGCAAAATCGGCGAGAGGGGGCAGCGCCATCCAGCCCTGGGTGTAGGCCAGCCCAAACCCGGCAAAGGTCAGGAGGGACAATCCTGCCATCGTAAACCCAAAGCGCGGGCTGAGCAGGACGCTCGCCACCGGGACAAGCATCAGCAGGAATACCCGCCCACCCCCTGACAGCCAGCCGGACAACAGCGCGAGGAAGGCAAACGCATAGAAAACAACCAGCACAGCCAGCGCCCGGATATCATCCGGGATGCGCCGTATGATAAACATGAGGACAATGACGATATAGGTGATGATGTAATAGGCGTAGGGGAAGCTGAATCGCCCGATTTCAAACATCCCATAGATTGCGTACGCGGTGGCAAAAAACCCGACCACGACGATCAGGCCCAACAGGAAATTGATCACCCGCTGGCGCTGCAGGCGCAGCCATTTATCCGGTTTCAATACGTCAGTTTCCGACAGTGTGCCGAGGATTCTGCGTCCCATAATCCCAACTGATACCCGTGTGAATCAACTGCCATGAAGTATAACCAGTATTTGCCGTTTTGATCATGCAAAATGGCCTGGCAGAAGCATTATTCATGATCTCTTCACAAAAAACGCAAGCTGCCTATGGCACGCTTTGCAGTTTTCAGGTTACTGCTCAGGCCAATGCACCCCCCGAACCCTCGCTTACGCTCGGCTTCTGCCCCCCTTACAAGGGGGACGGATGCTGCGGCAGCAGCACGGGAGTCGACAGGCTGAGCAGTTACATTTTTAGATGAGAGTTTCAGCCGCCTGCCGGGGAATATCATCTGCCATCACCAACTCCTTCCGATTTAGTTAGAACGGGTGTTCATGTAATTATAAGGCCGGACGGCTGCAAGGACAAGCCGGGCAGGCTACAATCTGTATATCAATGCGATAACCTGTGATGTCACAGTTGGTGAGGGAGATTGACCGTGATTGTGTATACTGATTCGCCCTCAGGGCTCAGCCCGGAGAGCCTGCAGGGATTCTTTGTGGGCTGGCCTGACCCACCCTCCCCCGAAACCCACCTGAACATCCTGCGGGGCAGCGCAGCAGTGGTGCTGGCGGTTGATGACGAGACCCAACAGGCGGTTGGCTTTATCAACGCCATCAGCGATGGCTGCCACGCAGCCTTCATCCCCAACCTGGAAGTGCTGCCAGAATACCAGGGACAGGGAATCGGCAGCGAACTGGTGCGCCATCTGCTGGATAAGCTGTCGGGATATTACGCCATCGACCTGGTCTGCGATCCGCCTCTCCAGGCATTTTACGAACGGCTGGG
>JAFGNO010000196.1 GCA_016926985.1 Anaerolineae bacterium | reverse complement strand
TCGCGGGTGCTGGAAGACGCATTTGTCCGCGCGAACCTGCCCTATCGACTGGTTGGGGCTACCCGGTTCTACAGCAGGCGGGAGATCAAGGACATCATCGCCTATCTCCGCCTCATTCACAACCCCGACGATCAGGTAAGCCTAGAACGGATCATCAACACGCCACCCCGTGGGCTGGGCGCTAAAACCCTAGATACACTTAATAACTGGGCGCGGAAGCTGAATCTGTCAGTTGGTGGAGCACTGCTCCACCTTGCCGATAATCCAGAAGATGGCCCTTTCACAACGCGAGCCCGCAGCTCGCTGCTTCAGTTCGCACAGATGTTCAGGCTGTGGCGAGATGATCATCTGTCCATTTCAATCCCCGCCCTGTTAAAAACTGTTCTAAACGAGACCAGGTTCATCGAGGCATTGAATGATGGCACAGATCAGGGCGCCGAACGGGTGAGTAACGTGATCGAGCTGATAAACCTAGCCTCAGAGTATGAGGAACTTCCTCTTTCAACGTTTCTTGAGGAAATCGCCCTTGTTTCAGATGTCGACAATTACGACACCACCCTGAATGCCCCAAGCCTTCTCACTTTGCACGCCGCCAAGGGCCTTGAATTTGACTGTGTGTTTCTGGTTGGCCTTGAGGAAGGTATTCTTCCCCACCAGCGCTCCAAAGATGACCCTGAGCAGATGGCAGAGGAGCGCAGGCTGATGTATGTTGGCATGACCCGCGCCAGAAAATATCTCTATCTGGTCAGCGCGTTCCGGCGCAGTGTCTGGGGAGAAAGCACGCTCAACCTGAGATCGCGATTTGTCGACGACATTCCCTCAGAACTGGTGGGGATGGCATCCTCCAGCGGACTGGGATATGTCCGCCAGCAGGTGACGCGCCCACCGCGCCTGAACGAGCAAACCAGCACCGAAAGCTCTGACATGCCATATCGCGAAGGGCAGCGCGTGCTGCATCCTAAATTTGGGGAAGGCATAGTAATCCAGTGCAAAAAGAGTGGTACCGATCAGGAAGTCAGCGTCGCTTTCGAGAGCGAGGGGCTAAAGCGCCTGCTTGCAAGCTTCGCCAAATTAACCATTATCGAGGATTAGGTCAGTTGCTGGCAGCACCCCTGATGGGTAAATAGGCCATCACTTCTGTACCCTTACCGGGCATGGAGGATACATGAAGCTGCCCTCCTGCCGACCTTGCCCGCATCTGCATGTTAGACAACCCGTGACCGATCCGCTCTTCGGTCTCAGCAATCTCAAACCCGCGCCCGTTGTCTTTGATACCGACCACCAGCATCCGGTCTTCTATATTGATGGTGACATCCACATGGGTCGCTGCGGCATGCTTGGCTGCATTTGCCAGAGCCTCCTGTGTGATATGCAGAGCCGCCATGGATACGGTCGCATCCAGCTGCCCATTGACTGATGGATGATATTCCAGATTGACCGACGCAAGCGTGTTCAGTTGAAACTCACGGACCAGTCTGGACAATACAGCCGACAGGTTGGTGCCTTCAAAACGTTGGGGCAGCAAATCAAGGATATAGTTGCGGATGTCCTTAATGATATAGTTCAGGTTGCTGATCGCATCAGACAACCGGGCGTGAGCAGTTTCAGAATCCTCATCGATCAGAAAATCGAGATGTTCTAAAGTCAGCCCGACGGCATAGATAGCCTGGATGATGCCATCGTGAAGGTCCATGCCGATCCGTTCCCGCTCTTCAAGGATCGCCAGGCGCTGCACTTTCTGATAAAGCCTTGCATTTTCAATCGCCACAGCGGCATAGCCGGCGAGCATCTCCATCATACGCTCATCCTGCTCGCTGAATTCGTTCGCCCCGATTTTGTCCGTCAGGTAGAGGGTTCCCAGAAGCGCGCCGCGCGACCGGATGGGAACGCCCAGGAAGCTGTGCATGATGGGGTGGTTATCAGGGAAACCGGCTGACAACTCATGCTCTTCCAGGCGGGAAATGCGCAGTGGCCCGGCTTCTGGTTTGAGCAGTTCTCCCAGCAGGCCTTTGCCCTGCGGCAGGGACCCGATTGGGGGCGCTGCATCACTGAGCATTCCTGAGGTAATAAATTGAACAAGCTGCGATCCACTTTCATCCGGGATCCCAAGTGCGGCATACCGGGCCTGCACCAGGTCGCGGGCAAGTGCGACAATCCGGTTTAATACAATTGGCAGGGATAGCTCTGATGTGATGGTCAGCGCAGCTTCATAGATGGCATCAAGCGCGCCATGAGGCAGGCCTTGCTTGTGGTCGTCTGTCATTGCCGGTCGACACCCCGGTTTAGCGGTGGGTATACATTTACGCTGTCTCAGACTTAAGTTTACCACAAAGTAGTGGCATTGCACCGAATTGTCATGACTTGTCCTTCAAACGATATGGTCTCAGCATTTGACCGGCAAGGATTGCCACGATACGATTATTTCAGACCATTTGAAAAAAAGGTCAGGTTCTTGCCTGATCCTTTTCTTGCTGACAGTATTGAAGGTTTATGGATCGCGGAAACACTCTCAAAATCAATACAGGGCAAATTGCCAACCTGAGCACCTGGCTTGGAAAACGGCTCTTAACACCAATGGCTATCGTGACTGCGCTTGCAGGCATTTTACTCCTGTCGGTGGGGTTGATCCGGAACCCGGTTTCTCCAGCACAGCCGGGCGGGGTTTCTGCTCGTCAGGTGGATGAACTTGAGGTTGCTCTGCCCTCTGATATTGACAACTCATCCACAACGGTTCAACTGAACCGGGCGCTTGTGCCCCTGACTATCATTCCCGACCGACCGCGGAATGCTGTGGTCATCTATACAGTCAATCCTGGCGACTCAGTTATCTCAATCGCCAGAGCATTCAGCCTTGATGAAAGCACAATCTACTGGGGCAATCTGGATACTCTGGGAACAAATGTCCACATGCTCAGCACCAATATGGCGTTATATATCCTCCCCACTGATGGAGTCTATCACCTCGCCGATGGTATCAAATCGCTGCGGCGAATTGCGGGTGATTATAATGTCGCGGTGGATAACATCATTAACTCAGAATATAACAATCTGGAAGGGGCCAGCCCGGATGACGTACCGGCCTGGGGAACCCGGATTGTTGTCCCTGGGGGACAGGGGCCCTACGCGGATTTCCGCGCTCCTGTCATAGAAACGGTTGACTCGTCGGGTAATGTCTCCCGGGCATTTATGCCAGGGATGGCCGGTTCCTGCGCCCCAATGAGCGGGACCGGTGGCACGGGCGTATGGGTTAACCCTATCCAGGGATACTATGGTATTTCGCAGTGGTTTGGTCCATTCCATGCAGGGATCGATCTGGGTACCACCATAGGGACTCCCGTGGTAGCTGCGGATACCGGGCGGGTTATTTTCGCCGGGTGGGTACCTGAAGACTGGGGATATGGTCAGCTTATTGTGCTGGATCATGGAAACGGCTGGACCACTTACTATGCCCACCTGAGCAGTGTTGGTGTCAGCTGTGGACAGGTCGTATCACGCGGCAGTTATATCGGAGCCGTCGGTTCCACTGGAACAAGCACCGGAGCACATCTCCACTTTGAAATGCGCTGGGGCCATACCCCCGATAACCCGGAAAACTGGATCCGATTTTAGACAAACGGGCGCGAGAAATTCCGCGCCCGTTCTGCTTCAATCCCCGATGATCTCAAACTGGCCTGGCAAGGCTATAAGAAACATCAGGCGTCAGGATATCACCCCCAGCCGCTTACCCACCTTCTCAAACGCAGCCAGTCCGGCATCCAAGTCTTCAACGCTGTGAGCCGCGGTGTTCATAACCCTGATGCGGGCCTTCCCCTGCGGTACCGTTGGGAACCCTATCGCCATAGCAAACACGCCTTCTTCAAACAGCTCCCGGCTGAACTGCTGGGCCAGGGGCGCCTCGCCAAGCATGACCGGCACAATGGGTGTTTCTGTCGCGCCGGTATCAAATCCCAGCGCATTCATATGTTTCTTGAAATAGTCAGCATTGGACCACAGCCTGTCCACCTGTTCTGTGCTGCTTTCGAGCACATCCACAGCCGCCAGGCAGGCTGCTGCATCCGGCACGGTCATCGCCGAGGAAAAGAGGAAGGGCCGCCCACGCTGGCGCAGCCAATCTATGATGACCCGTTTGCCGGCAACTATTCCACCCATCACCCCAAAGGCCTTGGACATGGTACCCACTTCGATGTCCACTTTGCCATGCAGCCCAAAATGGTCAACGATACCGCGCCCGCCCCGGCCAAGCACACCCTCTCCATGGGCATCATCGACCATCAATAAGAAATCATTTTCTTCCGCCACCTTATAAAGCTCAGGCAGCGGGGCAATATCGCCATCCATGCTGAATACGCCATCGCTGACAATCAGGGCTTTGCCCTCCAATGGTGTTTCGGCAATTTTCTTACGCAGGTCATCGGGATCATTGTGCTCGTAAGCCACAATCTGTGCCCGTGAGAGGCGGCACCCATCAATGATGCTGGCGTGATTCAGCCTGTCTGAGAATATCACATCCCCCTTTCCAACCAGCGCCGGGATGGTAGCAGTATTGGCATTAAAGCCGCTCTGAAAGGTAATGGCTGCCTCAACGCCCTTGAATTTAGCCAGCCTCTCCTCCAGCTCGACATGGAGGGTCATGGTCCCGGCAATAGTCCGCACAGCCCCCGGCCCAACTCCATACTGCTCAATTGCTTTTATTGCTGCCTGGCGTATGGCTGGATGATTGGCCAGGCCAAGATAGTTGTTTGCACAGAAATTCAGCACCTGCCGTCCATCAATGACTACCCATCCATCCATCGGGCTCTGAATAGTCCGGATATTGGTAAACAGGCCCTGTTCCTTCAGAGCAGCTATTTCCTGCTCGATCCAAGTTGTTTTTGACATATGGTTGAACTCCTAGCGAACTAATCTGGTATTGAGGTTTCTTATTCTCGCCCAAGGCGACTTTCCTATTGTACACCGTTTGGAGCTACCAATGAATTCGTAATGGGAAAGTTGAGCGAGTCGTTGGTACACTATACATATCTAAGCAACGGAAGTCCCGTGACTGGGAAAATATCTGGTAAATAGCGGGGAACAGGCATGCGGGAAAACTGGCGAAAATGGGTGCTGCTGGGTTCGGTCGGGGGAGGGATTCTCGCCGTTGACCAACTTGTCAAATGGCTGGTCACACAGAATTTGCTGCTGGGTGAGTCGTGGAAGGCGCTGCAACTGGTAGGGGATTTTATCATGGTCTCGCGCAGCCACAATACAGGGGCAGCGTTTGGTATTTTCCCCCTTGCCTCTCCCTTCATTCTGGCCCTGTCGCTGGTAACCGTTGTGGTGTTTATTGTCATGTATCCACGCCTGCCGGCAGACGCCCTCCTGTCACGCATTGGGTTAAGCATGATTGTTGGTGGCGCTCTCAGTAATGCACTGGATCGAATCCGGCTCGGCTATGTCGTGGATTATGTACACGTTCGCCTGTCACCCAGCCTTGCCAACATATCAAACTTTGCCGATCATGTCATTACCATTGGCGTTGTCCTTTTTTTGATCGATCAGTGGCGAATCGAGCGTAAAGAAAAGCAGCTATCAGATGCCATAGAGCCTGACTCGCAATCGCAGGATGAGATTGAGCCGGAAGTGAACCTGGCCATCTCGGATTGACCGATTGGGTCAGACCGGCGATTTTCTCATTGTGGTTGACATTCTGCTGTAATTTCGGTACCCTGTTATCAATATATTCTGAAAGAAACGTTGAGCGGGACGAGTACCTGCATACCCGGCGACAGAGAAAAAGGGCCATTGGCTGAAAGCCCTTTCCGCGCGGATGCAGCGAAAACCACCCGTGAGTGCATCCCTGAACGCAGCAGCCAGTATGGGATGACGATTGGCCTCGTTATCGGCTCCAGAGATGATCGAGTGGCAGCACACGATTGAACTTGGGTGGAACCGCATGCAGTCCCCATGCCCCAAAGGCGTGGGGCTTTTTGTTACCCGGTGAGGTAAATGTAATGAGGAGGAAATAATGGCAGACGCAGGCAATAAACAAAGTCAGGAAGCATACGTGCCCTACGAGGAGACGAAGCTCTATCGGATCCGGCATTCAACCGCACATGTGATGGCCCAGGCTGTTCTGGAACTGTTCCCGGATGGGAAAATCGCTATTGGCCCGCCAATTGAAAACGGGTTTTACTACGATTTCGATCTGGGGGCGGATGATGAGGGTAACCCTTTGAGCTTCACGCCAGAAGACCTGGATGCCATTGAGCGCCGGATGCGCGAGATCATCAAAGGCAACCATTCTTTTGAATACCGGCAGGTTACCGCCGAGGAAGCCCGCGATCTCTACCGCACCCAACCCTACAAACTGGAGTTGATTGACGGCCTAGCCGTCGGCGGTATCGATGAATACGGGGAAGAGACAAGCGAGGAAGCGATCATCTCGACCTACAAGCATGATACCTTTGAGGACCTTTGCCGCGGGCCACATGTTGAGCACACCGGGCAGATACCCCCGGATGCCTTCAAGCTGTTGAGCGTTGCCGGTGCTTACTGGCGGGGCGATGAAAACAACCCGATGCTCCAGCGCATATATGGCACGGCCTGGCAAAACAAAAAGGAACTCAAAGCCTATTTGCATATGCTTGAAGAGGCTAAAAAGCGCGACCATCGCAAACTGGGCAAAGAGCTCAACATCTATCTGTTTGATGATGAAATCGGGCCCGGACTGCCTTTATGGCAGCCGAATGGCGCGATCCTCATTGAAGAGCTGGAACAGCTTGCCAGGGAGCAGGAGGCTCGGCATGGATATGAGCGCGTCAGGACGCCGCACCTGGCTAAAGAAAGCCTGTTCCTGCGCAGTGGACATCTGCCTTACTACGAGGAGAGTATGTACCCGGCCATGGACCTGGAGGGCACGCGTTATTTCGTCAAACCCATGAACTGTCCCATGCACCACAAGATTTTTGCGGCCCAGCAGCGCAGTTATCGCGACCTTCCAATCAAGTATGCGGAATATGGGACCTGCTATCGCTACGAAAAAAGCGGCGAATTGTTCGGCCTGATGCGGGTACGCTCAATGCAGATGAATGATGCCCACATCTACGTAAGCGAGGATCAGTTTGAGGCTGAATTTCTGGATGTGATTGACATGTACATTGAGTATTTTGAGATATTTGGCATCGAGAAATACATCATGCGATTCAGCACGCATCACCGAAATGGACTTGGCAAAAAGTACGTGGACAACGAGCGCTTGTGGCTGAAAACTGAGGAGATGGTGCGCAAAACCATGAATAATTCAGGTATCCCATTTGTTGAGGTGCCTGACGAGGCGGCTTTCTACGGGCCCAAGATCGACGTGCAGGTGTGGAGTGCCACGGGTCGTGAATTCACGCTTGCTACCAACCAGGTGGACTTTGCTGTACCTGCCCGGTTTGGCCTGGTCTACACGAACAGTGAGGGCGAGGAAGAAACGCCCCTGTGCCTCCACCGCGCCCCATTAAGCACGCATGAACGCATGATTGGGTTCCTGATCGAACACTATGCCGGGGCATTCCCGGTCTGGTTAGCGCCTGAACAGGTGCGGGTGATCCCCATCACCGACAGTCATGTGGAACATGTCGCCGCGCTTGCCCGCAGGCTTCGCGAGGAGGGCATCCGGGCAAAAGCTGATCTGGGATCAGATAGGATGAACGCCAAGATCAGAAGTGCCCAACTGATGAAGGTACCTTATATGGTCGTCATCGGTGACCGTGAGGTTGAAAACAACGCGCTGGCATTACGAAAACGCGATGGCTCGCGCCAGGACGATATGCCGGTTGAGGAATTTGCCACGCTGCTGAAGGAGCGCATCCAGACCCGGTCAGCATTGCTGTAACTGGCTTTCTGGTGGGGGGGCTACTCAGAATGCCAATCTGGAGAATAGGTGGGGTCTTCTATACTTTCTAACCGATAGATTTGCTGCTGTTCAAAACTGTATGCCATCAGGTCAGAGCGTCCAGCAGCAGTGTTGGTGAAAAAGAGCATATCGCCATCGGCTGACCACGCTGGACGGCTGCTCCCATGAAGCGGTATGAGTTCTTCCGACTCGCCACTGCTCACATTGAGCACCCAGATTGTTCCTACTCGGCCCTCCTGATCCATTGTGTGGAAGGCAATAAAACGCCCATCCGGTGACCAGGCGGGAAACCGGCAGCCCGCAGCCGGGCAATCATACATCCGGGCAGCTCCCCCCACAGGATATAAGAGTACTGCTATTTCCCATTTGCCCCGGCTGTCAGTCATCAGCGCAATGGACTGCCCGGTTGGAGAGAATTGAGGAGCCTGATCGCTGCTGTCGTTATAGGTCAGTTGCTGCGGTTCGCCCCCATTCACCGGGACGATATACAACTCACTCTCACTACCGGAGCCCGCCTCATACACCAGTAGTTGTCCATCGGGCGACCAGTCTGGATGGCGTTCATGCTGTATCCCGTCAGTGATCTGGATTAGATCATCTCCTTCGACCCCCATCACAAAGATATCCATGTTACCGGCGCGCCGGGATTCGAATGCAATCTGGCTGCCATCCGGCGACCAGTCCGGCTCGCCATCATAAACATCATTGTCAGTCAGCACCCGAATAGCCATTTCTGCTAAAGTGACGATGGCGATCTCTGCGCCTTCACTCTCGCCGTGGGTAACAAGCAATCTGCCCGACAAACCTGACGGCGCGTTAATAATCTCAGGCACCAACGTGGCCGGGGATGTCGGTGAGGGGGTTTTAGGGCTGTTCGGCACCGGCGTGCTGGTCTGTATTGGAGTTGAAGATGGTTCAAGCAACACGCCAGTAGGCAATGACGATGGATCATGGGTGCTGTCACCGGGGATCGTGGCCACCTGTGCAGGTGTTGCCTGCGGAGATGCCGTGGGGATATCCGCAGTTTCATCCAGCCTGTCCCGTTCCCTAGTAAGCAGGATCACAGCGGCAGTCAGGCTGGCCAACGCCAGGACGCCAGACACCCAGAAAGCATATCGCGCCCATCTGTATCTTGCCGGGCGACGGGGAGCTCCCACCGGAGATAAAACCTGCGGAAGAAGGGGATCCGTTGCCGTTTCATCAACACCTCTTAAGATTTCACCAAGATGGTTGGCCAGGGCAACGGCATTCGGGTAGCGCGCACCGGGCTCTTTGGCCATAGCTCGCCGGATGACGGCATCCAACCGTTTGGGACAGTCAGGATAGTAAGTACGTAGAGAGGGTATGGGATCCCTCACCTGCATATACATCACTGCCAGGGACGTATCAGCATAAAACGGGAGATGGCCGGTCAACAGTTCAAAAAGGATTGCCCCCAGGGCATAGATATCGCTGGCCGGGGAAGCCGCCTGACCGCGACACTGCTCAGGGGACATATAGTAAGGCGTGCCGACAACCCCCCTTGGTGTGATATGAGTGGGCGCCCCAAGCATCAGAGCAATACCAAAATCGGTCAGGTAAGCATTTCCCTGCTCATCGAGGAGAATATTGCTTGGCTTTAAGTCACGGTGCACAATCCCCTGTGAGTGTGCATAATCCAACGCTTCAGCAATCTGTCTGATTATCCTGACTACATCAGCAAACGGCAGAAGCCCACCCATCATTCTTCGCCGCAGCGTACCGGCTTCCAGCAGACGCATCACGATATACGGGGTTCCTGCATGCTCCCCAGAGGCATATACCGGCAGAATAGCGCGATGCTCCAGGCGAGCGATTGTGCGCGCCTCATGTTGAAAGCGATTCAGAAAGCTTGGATCCTCCAGCGAATGAATGTCCAGAACTTTGATGGCAACAAATCGTTCAAAGGAGGGTTGATAGGCTTTGTAAACGGTAGCCATCCCGCCCCGCCCGATGACACTCACGATCTGATATTCACCGCCAAGCCATTCGCCGATTATGCTGATCTCTCCATCCGACAGACTGCTGTTCAATGTAGCACAGGGTTACCTTGCACGCTAGAGGATCACATTACGGCATTTTGTCTGCTGCGCCCAAAAACATTTATAATCCGGTCCGATGCCCGTAATAGTTTTAACCCCGAACGACTGGTTACACCTGACGTGGCATCTGTTTCCAAAAAGTGGCGCGCCCGGAACTGAAATCGACACGGCTGTGATGACTGCGCTATAGGATACCCTGATGGCTATCTCACAGGAAGAAAGCATTTTAAGCGTAAACGAAACGCCCAGCGGCCCAATCAGGCACTGGGGGTGGTATCTGCCCCTCTCCGTGCTACTCCTGCTTGCTGCCGCATTCTTCCGAACATGGAATCTTGAGGCCACGCCACCTGGCCTTCATTCTGATGAATTGATTAATGCACAAATTTCCAGCTGGGTTCAGGATGGCAATATCTCTGTCATTTATGACGAGGCATATCCTCCTCGCGAGGGCTTCTACCATGTCCTTCTTGCGCTGACCCACACCATTCTGGGGCGCGGCGTCATCCTCTGGAGATTGCCGTCAGCATGGATTGCATTGCTTACCCTCAGCCTGACAGCACATTTAATGAAACGCCTATATGGTGTGAGAACCGCGATGATGGCCCTGGGTCTGGCATCCGTCGCTTTCTGGCCCGTGTGGTTAGGCCGCACCATTCAGCCTATCACACTTCTGCCACTGGCTGTAGTCTTTAGCATATACACCCTGGTTCGTGCTTTTGAAGCCACAGAATTAACAGAATCGAGCCTGTGGTTCACCGTTGGTGGGGTGATACTGGGCATCACACAATATATCCACGTCTCTGCCTGGTCGATGCTGCTTCTCTATCTGGTATTCATCCTCTACCACTTTCTGGTCGATCGCCGGGGTTTAGCCCGGCACCGGGGGAATATATTTTACGCCCTGGCGTTGGCTGTGGTCATTATGCTTCCCCTCATCATGTACATTATCAAACATCCCGGGGTGCGCGACTCGTGGGCTGCCGCCGGGCCGGGCGCTCTGCTGCCATCTATTCCTGGTCGATTGGTTGCTGTGGTCGGATCGCTGTTCCTTCAGGGAGATATGAACGCCGTTCATAATATTCCCGGGCGCCCTGTTTTTGGCCCCCTGCTGGGCATCTTGATGATCATCGGTTTAGGCATATCTCTGGCACGTTGGCGGCAGCGCCCATACGGGCTGGTTCTTCTTTGGCTGTTCATCGGTCTGCTCTCATCTGTCATACACGCCCAGCAGCCCGATTTTGAGTATATGGCAGTGGTCTTACCAATCATGTTTGCTTTACCCGCCATAGGGCTTCGATCCATCTTTGGCTGGGTGCGAGCCAGCACAGGGAAACCCCTGCAGGGCATTCTTGTGTGGTTGGTCGGTATCGGGGTAAGCCTTTCCATTATAGGGACTGCGGTCTGGACATTCATCGACTTCTTTCTGGTATGGCCCTATCTCGAACCGGTTCAGGCCGCCTACCAATCTGAAATTGGCGCACTCGCCCGCTACTTGGATGCAGCGGAAGACCCTTCCCCCATATCCATCTGCTCAGTGCCAACTGAGCGAGACAGCAGCCCATTCTCGCTGACAAACAAAGACCTGCTATCCTATTTCATGCATCGCTCGACGCTGCCTATCCGGTATTTTGATTGCTCACAGAGCCTTGTGCTGGCAGATAACGGCAACTCGCAGCGTCTGATCTTCCCACGAGGTCAGTATTACGATTATCTTCCCGGTTCTCTGGTAGCCTGGATGTACCATGCTTCCAACGAAGACATTCCGGGTGTCCCACCCGATCAGATCATGCGGATCGACGTATCAGGAATCATTGATGACTATATCTATGCAGGTGCCAGCTCTGCCCGGGCTTCCTGGCCGCCTGAAGCAAGCGCCTCCGGCAATATCGATCTTCCGGCTCATTTTGGCTACAATATCCTGTTTATGGGTTATGAAATCCGCGACGACAGCCTGAGCCCGGGAGCCTGGCTGGAACTGGTCACCTACTGGCAGGTTGACGGGCCACCACCGCAAAACCTGACGATCTTTGCCCATTTGCTTGGCAACCCGGTCGTAATTATCGCTCAACGCGACAGCGCAGGTGTCCAATCCGGGTCGCTGCATGATGGGGATATCTTTATCCAGTACAGCCTGATCCAGACACCGGGCAGAGCCATCCCCGGTGATTATCCTCTGGCAGTGGGCCTTTACCTGGATCAACCCGATAACCGGTTGCCGGTATTTACAGAATCAGGGGTTACTGCCAACCGGATACTTCTGCGCGGCATTACTATCAGGCGGCAATAAAACTATGCTGATCATTGATGGGGCAACAGGGGAGGGCGGCGGACAGGTTATCCGAACTGCCCTGGCAATGTCTATTCTGACGCAAACACCCATAAAAATAGTCAATGCGCGCGCCAGGCGGCGCAATAAAGGGCTTGCCCCGCAGCACCTTGCCGGCGTTCAAGCAGCTGCCGCCATCTGCCAGGGCAAGGTGGAAGGATGTTTTCTGCGCTCAACCACGTTCACTTTTGAGCCGGCAACGCCTGCTCGCCCGGATAACTATACATTTGACATAAGCAAGCTGGCTGAGAGGGGGAGCGCCGGTGCGGTGACGCTCCTGCTTCAGGGTGTTCTGCTCCCATTAGCCCTGGCGAACGGGCCCTCACGCCTTATTCTGCGCGGTGGAACGCATGTAGCCTGGAGCCCCCCTTATCATTACCTGGAGTGGGTGCTGCTGCCCATTTTAAGAAGGGTGGGAATTGATACTTCCATCCGATTGAAAAACTGGGGGTGGTATCCCCGAGGTGGGGGGGAAGTTGAGGTGACGGTATCTGGGCGGGCCCGACTGCGTGGTATTGACCTTTCTCAGCGTGGTTCCTTCTGTGAAATAACCGGGATCGCGGCTGCCAGCAATCTACCCTCCCATATCCCTGAGCGAATCAGCAACTGTGCAAACAACCTGCTCGGCAAACAACCCCTTCCTGCCGCTATCCAGGCCAAGCGAATCTCTGGCCCTTCTACCGGAGCCGGGTTGTTTGCCGCCCTTCGCTTTGAGAACGCTTCTGCCGGGTTCTCCGCGCTGGGCACAAAGGGAAAGCCATCGGAGGAGGTTGCTCGCGAGGCAATTGCCGATCTGCTGCGTTTCTATCAGCACAATGCTGCCCTGGACAGATATCTGCCCGATCAATTACTGACCACACTGGCGTTGGCTGCCGGGCCATCCACACTCTCAACCATCGAACTGATCCGGCATACAACCACCAATGCTCAGATAGTCAAGCGATTTGTGGATAGGGATATTTCAATAGAGGGACAGATTGGAACCCCGGGCCAAGTTCATATCCAGTAAAAAGCCCGCTGCCAGCGGGCTTTCTCTTTCCTGTGATTTCTCCTCTACCGGGATGTTGTCATCCGCTGGTTTACCATTTCCTGCGCCATTTCTACGATTTCAGGCGTCGTAGGAAGAACCCGCTTCCAGAGCAGGTCAAGATCGAGCGCAAACCCTTTCAAAACGCGCGAGCGCAGCCTGCCGGCAATATCGGGTCGGAATTCATCGTAATAACCATCCGGGCCCAGGTGATAGAGATCGGCTAACTCCCGCGTGGGATCGATCAGCCAGTATTCGCGCACACCACCGGCCTCATAAGCCACAAATTTATCACCCCGGTCAATAGCCGTACTACCCGGGGTAACCACCTCGATAATAATGTCTGGCGCGCCCTCAATGGTTGTTTCGTGAACCCGGTCGTAACTGTTATTGGAAACAAAGATAATATCCGGGCGATAGCTAACCGTTTCCGAGAGGCGAACCTCAAACGGCGCGTCCCTGACCAGTCCAGCATCGATCATGTCTACATAGGTCTTGAGCAAGACGGCCACATATAAACGGACATCCTGGTGGCGCCCAGATACAGGCGTATCCTCTGTGCGCTCACGCGGCTCAGCCAGCAAGGCTTCATCGATGTCAGGCGACCAAATCTGGTCGAAGCTCATTTGTTCAGCAGATTGCTTATCAAAATCCTCAAGGAGAGAACGCATTGTCACGTTTCGCTCCTTTCTTAACTAAAACTACCGATAAAACATACCCTTCTCTTACTCTATTATACCACAGTATGCAAGCATTATGGTTGTGTTCATTCAACACGTTAACCGAATTTAACCCAAATCGAGACTTTTTTAACGCGTTTTTAACATTTTCGGGAAACAAAAAGGCGAGACCGGTTTATTGTTCTCACCTTTTCCTGTCCGAATTAGCTACAGGACAATATTCACCAATCGACCTGGCACATAGACTATCTTCCTCGGTGGTTTCTGACCCTGCAAAAACCGACCTATCGCGTCGGACTCCAGCGCAATTTGCTTCGCCTCTGACTCCGAAATGTCTGCCGGCACCTGGATACGATCCCGGACCTTACCGTTAACCTGCACCACCAGCGTGATCGTCTCTTCAGCTGCAATGCTCTCATTGCCCTCAGGCCAGGGTTGCTGGTGTATGCTGTACTCACCGCCGATGAACTGCCATAGTTCTTCGGCGATGTGGGGTGTAATGGGAGCCATCAACAGCAGCAGCGTGCGGATCGCCTGCCGCCACGCACTGGTATTCACCACCGGAGTATCACTGAACTCCTGCAGAGTATTTCTCAGTTCCATCAGCTTGGCGATTGAGGTGTTAAACGAGAACTCCTCTATGTCGGCTGTAACATCCAGGATCGTCTGATGCACCTTACGCTCCAGCGCACGTATCGCGGAGGCCGGCACGGTCATTTGCGCATCTGACACAGATTGATACTCAGTGACCAGTGACCAGACATCGTTCAGGAAACGCACGACACCATTGATCCCCTGGCTGTCCCACGGCCCACCCTGTTCCCATTTGAAGGCAAACATCAGGTAAGCGCGCACGGCGTCAGCACCATATTTCTCAACCAGGTCATCCGGGTCTGCCACGTTACCGCGCGATTTGCTCATTTTCTCCCGGTCTTCAGCCAGAATGATTCCCTGGTTGTGCAGTCGTGTCATGGGCTCTGTAAAGATCGTGTCCGGCTGCAAATCTGGATTCATGGGCCGAACCGGCTGGAAAACACCGCAGTCCCGCATGGCACGGGTGAAGAAGCGGGTATATAGCAAATGCATGGTAGCATGTTCAATGCCACCTGTGTACTGGTCAACAGGCAACCAGTAGCTGGCCTCTTCCGGGTCAAATGGATAAGAGTCCTCGTCAGGGCTCAGGTAGCGATACTGGTACCACGACGAGCACATGAAAGTATCCATTGTGTCCATTTCGCGCTCGGCATCTTCCCGACCGCACTGCGGGCAGGTTGTGAATTTCCAGGCCGGGTGCAGCTTCAGCGGCGACTCGCCGGTCGGCACGAACTTAACATCGTCAGGCAGCAGCACCGGCAGATCATCCATCGGCACCGGGACAATCCCACAGTCCGGGCAGTGAATCATCGGAATGGGCGCCCCCCAGTAACGCTGTCGGCTGATCAGCCAATCACGCAGCCGGTAGCTGATCGCCTCGTGCCCGATCTGGTTCTGTTCCAGCCAGTCTATCACCTGGCTGATACCGGGGTTCCGTCGACCTTTATCATCGGTTACCACAGTTCCATTAAATTGATCGGAATTGACCATCACGCCGCCGCCGACATAGGCTGCCGACATGGTAGCACCGTCCAAGGATTCGCCTTCCGGCTGGATCACCACACGGACTGCCAGGCCATACTTTCTGGCAAACGCAAAGTCACGTTCATCATGCGCCGGGACGGCCATAATCGCCCCCGAGCCATAGGTCATCATCACGTAATCCGCAACCCAGATCGGTATCCGCTCCCCGTTGACCGGGTTGATGGCATAGGCGCCGGTGAAGACACCAGTTTTCTCCCGTTCAGCCGATTCGCGCTCGATGTCGCTGGCGCGTGCGGCCTGCTCAACATATGCCTGAACCTCGGTACGCTGTTCGTCGGTTGTCAGTGCAGCAACCAGCGGATGTTCGGGCGCCATCACCATAAAGGTCGCCCCCCACAGCGTATCCGGGCGGGTGGTGAAAACCGGCAGTTCGTCACCGCGCTCAGTGGTGAATATGACCTCGGCCCCTTCACTGCGGCCAATCCAGTTGGTCTGCATGGCAACCACCCGCTCAGGCCACTGTATCCCACTGAAGTCCAGCAGGTCGTCTGCATAATCCGTGATCCTGAAAAACCACTGGTTCAAATTTTTCTTGATAACTCGGGTCTCACAACGCTCACAGCGGCGGTCTTCTCCCCACACCTGCTCACGGGCCAGCGTGGTGTTGCAGGCAGGACAGAAATCCACTGGAGCCATCTTTTTGTAGGCCAGCCCATGATTGAAGAACTGGATGAAAAACCACTGCGTCCACCGGTAATACTTGGGATCGCTTGAGATTGCTTCACGCGCCCAATCAAACATGGCCCCCATGCTTTTCAGCTGGCGTCGCATGTTACTGATATTGGAATAGGTCCATTCTTTGGGATGAATATTCCGCTTGATCGCGGCATTCTCCGCCGGCAGCCCAAAAGCATCGAACCCCATGGGAAACAACACATTGAAGCCTCTCATGCGCATATAACGGGCACGGGTATCTGATGGGGCCATGGCATACCAGTGCCCGATATGCAAATCGCCGGAAGGGTAGGGCAGCATGGTCAGCGCATAGTGCTTGGGCGCGTTCGGGTCGACTTTGGACCGGTACAAGCCGGTGTCTTCCCAGTGCTTCTGCCACTTTGTCTCAATTTCCTGAGGGATATATTCTCTTGCCATTGCTCCTTATCACCTTTTTGCTATTCCTGTAAAAACGCTTCATCAATACTACCGGCAAACCCCCATTCGGTGGAGGGCGAGAAGGCAGGACATCCTCCATACAGATTGAACATCTATCATCATTTCTACACCCCTCCTTTCTTCTTTCGATCAGCGGCATCACCGATTCAATTTACACGTAATCCTCGCGTGGCGGGGAAAAGCAATCAATTACAATACTCTCAACCGGGAAAACAGCGCTGTGCGTCACGCCACCGGGAATCGCCCAGCTATCACCGGGTTTCAGGTGCTGAGCCTGTCCATCCACAGTCAGCACAATCTCGCCACTCACACAGTAACCAACCTGCTCATGAGGGTGGCTGTGTGCTGGAATTTCCACGTTCGGCTGAGAACGCCATTCAACCACCATCATGGCATCTGTAATGCCCAGTGTTCGCCTCACCAGGCCTGGTAACGCCTCAACAGCACTGCTGTCTTGCCATTTGATAAACGCCCGTTTCGTCATTCTCCCTCTCAAAACCAAAATCCCTCGTCATTTAGGGACGAAGGATCTCCGCGGTACCACCCTGTTTGGCAATCATATTATGATCGCCCTCTCTAAGACAGTTAACGGTCGTCATCCGCCGACTACTAGCCAATTCTTCATAATCGGGACTCGCGGACGAGGTGGGCCAGTTATGCTCGCTGGGGGCACCTTTGCCGGGCTTGCACCCTCTCCGGCTCGCTGCAGCGATGGCTTATCACTTCCGGTCAAAGTCATTCATGCTTATTCAATTAAGCTGGCTGATGCCAACTTTAAGCATTGTAGCCGTCTTCTTGAAACCCGTCAATAAGTTTTGGCATGTTTGTCCTTATTGTCAGCGTTTCCGCATCCGCAGATTGTATTTATTTGCCAATGTGGGTGATTTTTCATTTAGCATCACCGCTATCATAAAATTTGTACTTGCATTGAAGCAATAAAAAGGTTATACTGCGAGCAGATGAGGGCTTTGGCGCTCATGATAACCTGGACAACGGAGGTGGCGGACAAGGAGCAAGGCAGGAAAAGGTA
>JAFGNO010000029.1 GCA_016926985.1 Anaerolineae bacterium | reverse complement strand
GTTCGCAAAATGCCAGGGTGATGGTGGTTGGTCAGGCCCCCGGCGCATCAGAAGGTAAGTTAGGCTATCCGTTTGGCGGGGATGCGGGTGGGCGCTTGTTCAAATGGCTGGGGCGTGCGGGATGGGAAGAGAACGCTTTTCGCGAGACACATTATATTACCAGCGTGACCAAGTGCTTTCCGGGGACGAACCCCAGAGGGGGGGGCGACCGGGTTCCAACAGCGGCCGAGCAGCGGTTATGCCGCCAATGGCTTGATGCTGAGCTTGCACTGGTCAAGCCGGAGGTCATCCTCCCTGTTGGGATACTGGCTATTCGGGTATTTTATGACACCGGCGTAAAGCTGGCGGAAGTTGTTGGTGAAAGTAAAATCGACCCCGCTGGTCGACTGCTTGTCCCGCTTCCTCATCCCTCCGGTGCATCGCGCTGGCTTAATGATCCGCGCAACGCAGGCCGGCTTGAGCAGGCGATCTTTCTGCTGCGCATTATACGTATCGAGAAAAACCTGTAACATGGAGCATATCTATTGGAATCGCAAATAACTGGTGTTGAAGCGGGTATCAAGGTCATACCTTCCCGGATTGGTCGGTGGCTGCTGGCAGGGGTGCTGTTTTCTGCGTATCTGCCCATGCAGCTTCTCCTTGCCCTGCCGGCAATAGCCATCCTGATGGTTTTCGGCGGGTACGCGGACCTGTTTGATCCCACCCTGACCATGGAAGCCTATGATGAAATGCTGGCTTCTGATGAGTTTCTATGGTTGACACTGGTGGTTGCAGCGATTGCGGCAGTTCTGACTGTATTGGCGGCGCTGCTCTGGCCAAAAGCCTACCAGATGGTAACCAGGAAATACCACACATTTGGTGAATGGCTGGCCTGGCGGAAACCCCGAATTATACCGATCTGGCTGATCCCGTTATTAACCGTCCCGGCGATGCTGTTCATCGGCGCCGGGGTAAGCCTGCTTTTTGGCCCGGCGGAGATTGATGTGCAGATGGATTTGTTCAGCACACCCGCCTTGCAGGCAGCCTCGCTGGTGGTGGTCAGTACTGTGGTCCCGGTGGCTGAGGAGCTGATTTTCAGGGGGGCTTTATATGAGGCGCTGCTGGCCCACCGCCGCAAACATACCCCTGACTGGCCCAGCCATATCCTGCCATTTACGCTTGTCACTCTCCTGTTTGCCTTTGTGCATCTGTTCGCCGGGTTTGAGACAATCGGGGCTATTATTCAAATCCTGCTCCTGTCAACCTTCCTGACCGCAATCCGGGCGGTGTCCGGTTCTGTTACGGCAAGTATCACTGCCCATCTGGTGTGGAACCTGATCGCGGCTATCGGGCTGACCCTGGTAAGCTACCTGAACTTTTAGCACGCCTCAAAGGAAGAAGTATGAACGATCTGTACATGGAATATCCCTCCCGTCGTTCGCCGGTGTTTACCCGGCGGGGGATGGTTGCGACCAGCCAGCCGCTGGCTGCCCAGGCTGGGGTGGAAGTGCTGATGAAGGGCGGCAATGCTGCCGATGCAGCCGTGGCAGCCGCGGCCACCCTGAATGTGACGGAGCCCACCAGCACCGGTCTGGGGGGCGACTGCTTTGCTCTGTACTATGATTCGACAAGCCGGGAGGTTACTGCGCTGAATGGGTCAGGCCGGGCGCCATCTGGCCTGACGCTTGAGCGCATCAGTCGGGACGGGTTTGCCGATGGCTTGCCGCCTTTTCACGCGCACACGATCACGGTTCCGGGTGCGGCTGCTGGCTGGTGTGATCTGGTTGAGCGACATGGCAGGCTTTCACTGAGCGAGGTGCTTGCTCCGGCCATCAACCACGCTGAAGAGGGGTTCCCGGTTGCTCCACTGACGGCCTATTTCTGGGACAGGGGTGCGCAGCGCCAGCTTGGCAATTCGCCGGGTGGGTGTGAGTTGATGATTGATGGGCGTGCGCCACGGGCCGGGGAGATCTTCCGGAATCGGACTCTGGCGAACACCCTGCAGATACTGGCAGAAGGCGGCAGGCGGGCCTTTTATTCAGGCGATATTGGCGAGAAAATTGCGAACACAGTTCAGGCAGCCGGTGGGGTGATGACACGCGACGATCTTTCTGCCCATGAATCAACCTGGGAAGAGCCAATCAGCACGGTTTATCACGGAATCCGGGTTTACGAGTGCCCGCCGAATGGACAGGGACTTACTGCCCTTCTTGCCCTGAACATCCTCTCTGAATTTGATATCCCGCAGGATGGACTGTCAGTTGAGCGGCTGCATCTGGTGATTGAAGCCCTCAGGCTGGCCTTTGCCGATACGCGCTGGTATGTTGCCGACCCGGCACAGGTGGCTGTCCCCGTTCACGATCTGCTCACGCGTGCTTATGCCCATCAGCGAGCCGGGCTGGTTGATCTCACGCGGGCGACTGTTGACCACGTGCGTGGGACGCCGGTTGCCGGGTCAGATACGGTTTATCTGACCGTTGTGGATGGTGATGGCAACGCCTGCTCCTTCATCAACAGCAACTATATGGGGTTTGGGACAGGGATTGTGCCTGAAGGGACCGGCTTCAGTCTCCAAAATCGGGGGCACAATTTCTCACTCGACCCGGTGCACCCCAATGCGCTGGCCCCCGGCAAACGTCCCTATCACACCATCATCCCGGCGATGGCAACTCGCGAATCTGATCAATCGCTGTATGCCAGTTTTGGTGTGATGGGCGGGTTTATGCAGCCTCAAGGGCATGTGCAGGTTCTTGCGGGTATGGTGAATGACGGATTGAGTCCTCAGGTTACACTGGACCGACCCCGCGTGTGCATTGAAAGCGGCAGCAGCGGGGGGCAGGTTGCCATTGAGGAAGGCGTACCGGTTAGCGTGATGGCCCGGCTGGCGGAGATGGGACACACTATACGACCGGTCAGTGGGCTGGGTAGGGCGCTGTTTGGACGCGGGCAGATCATCACTCGTGATCCTGAGAGTGGCGTGCTGTGCGGCGGGAGCGATCCACGTGCGGACGGCTGCGCCGTGGGCTATTGACAGGAGGCGACAAATGCTGAAGGTAGAATTCCTGGGCAGTGGCGGGGCGATCCCAACTCCCCGACCTGGCTGCGACTGTAAGGTCTGCTGCGAAGCGCGGGAGAAAGGCGTGCCATATTCGCGAATGGGTCCAGGCGTTTTCATACATGGTCCGGACATCCTGATTGATACGCCTGAAGAAGCTCGCCTTCAACTTGACCGGTCAACCCTGAATCACGTCCCTGCTTGTATCTACTCCCACTGGCATCCCGATCATATTATGGGGCGGCGGGTGTTTGAAACAATGAATGCTGACTGGCGGACCTGGCCTCCCACGCATTCGGTGACCGATATCTATATCCCTGAGGGGGTGGCGGAGGATTTCCGAAAATTCCTGGGCATGATGGAGCAGCTTGAGTACCTCCAGCGTTTTGGCGTGCTGCGGATCATTGAACTGCATGATGGGGAGTCCTTCCCCCTTAATGGCTGGGATATCAGGCCGTTCCGCTTGGCTGAAGCCTATGTCTATGCTTTTCTTTTTACAAAAGAGAATCAAAAGGTACTGATTGCGCCTGATGAACTGGTGGGATGGGCCCCTCCGGATTTTGTAAAGGGCGCTGACTTGGCGATTCTTCCAATGGGAATCCCCGAGTTTGATGTCTTCACAGGTAAGCGTTTGATCCCAACGGATCACCCGGTGCTGGGAACAGAAGCTACCTTTCGCCAGACACTTGAGATGGTAAAAAAACTGGGCGCCAGGCGCGTGATCATGACCCATCTGGAAGAGCCTTTCCGGCTTGGGTTTGATGACTACCTGCGCCTTCAGGTGCAGCTTCAAGCTGATGGCTACCCAATCGATTTCGCTTATGATACGATGATTGTGGAAGCCTGATGTGACGGTGAAGATAAATGGACCAGCCACCTGACGAGAACCAGCACGACGAAGACAGCGGCCAAGCGCTGGATACCGAATCGTTTTTTGCTGAATCGCCTGTCGATGCAGAAGACACACGTCCGCTCAAACCGCTGGTCAGCAGCCGGGAACAGGTATCATCGGGGGAGGAATACCGCCCGCCAGCGACCGTGCTGCATGAAGCGCTGCCAACGCGCCCCCTGAGAATGAGAGAACCTCCCTCTGTGCTTGATGAGACTGACCGGGTCCGGCTGGTTCCCAGTATGGAAGACCTCAGCCCTTGGCGGGTCATTTTCCAGACCGGTTCACCGGGTAAAACCCGGATTGGGCTGAATGTATGGGAGTCGCTGGTGATGGGAAGGCTGGACAGTGAGGGGAAGACGGTTACGCATCTGGACCTGAGCCCGCATAATGCCCGCGAACTGGGGGTCTCCCGCCAGCATGCTTTGCTGGTTCCGACCGCAGAGGGATTGTATATATCCGATCTGGACAGCACCAATGGAACGTGGGTCAACGGTCGATATCTGCGCCCAGGGGAGCGGCACAATCTCTTAACAGATGATTTAATTGAGCTTGGCATACTGAGTTTGCGTGTGCGAGTGTTATCGCCACTGAAGCGGCAGACCGGTCGAAAATAGATGGCTGATGGGACAATAGTACTGGTATAAACCCCTCCCTGCACTGATTGTCGACTAGATAGTCAAACAGCAAAGATTTACGCAGCGGGGGTGGAAAAATGGTTCAGTTTATAGTCCGAGCAGCACAGTCAGCCTTCAATGAAGCCGGTTACAACAAAGCCGAGGGATATCAACAGGCGCAGAAGATTGCCTCCTATATGCTGGCCAATATGGAGATATGTAAAAGGTCCTACGGCATTGATGATGAACTGGAACTGGCCCGCCAGTTAGCCCGGATGGTTGTGGCGAACACCGTGCAATAATCACAATAATCAATCGGTAAATGTGAATTACCAGAAACAGGGGCAGTCCCCTGTTTTTTTGATCCCTGGCGGCCAGTGAGTAGAATTTCAATATGCCTGATCAGAAATTAATCTCAGAAGCAGCTGCTGTCGTCAGTAAAGCACAGGTTCTGGTGGTCAGCACCGGGGCAGGGATCTCTAAGGAGAGCGGTATTCCAACCTTCCGCGAAGCGCAAACCGGGCTGTGGTCGCGCTACGACCCTGAACAACTGGCGACGCCTCAGGCGTTTCTTCGCAACCGTGACCTGGTATGGTCCTGGTACATGTACCGGCTCGATCTGGTTCGACAGGCACAGCCCAATCCCGGTCACCTGGCGCTGGTCAGATTGGAAGACCTGGTTCCGCAGATGGTGATCCTGACACAGAATGTGGATGGTTTGCATGTCCGGGCCGGCAGCACGGATGTGGTAGAGCTTCATGGAAACATTTCCCGGTTTAAATGCTTTGCTGCCTGCCGCGGTAAGCCAACGCTTGTTGACCTTGACCCGGCTTCGTATAGCAAAGAAATCGCGCCGCCTTGCCCATACTGCAACAGCTATCTTCGCCCGGATGTCGTCTGGTTTACCGAAAACCTTCCGACCGCCGCTCTCAGCAGGGCGTTCCGGGTTGCTGAACACTGCGACGTGATGATGGTTGTCGGGACTTCGGGAATTGTCCAGCCAGCCGCCTCGCTGCCGGTGGTTGCAAAACAAAGAGGGGCGATCCTCATTGAGGTCAACCCCCGGGTCAGCGGACTATCAGGTCTTGCTGATATTTTCCTGCAAGGCCCTGCAGGGGAAGTTCTACCCGCTCTGGTTGATGCTTTGCACCCGGCTTGATCCTGTCTGGCCGGCTGATCAGCTGCCCGTAATAGACCAGCCATTGCCGTATTGTGGGGTTTGAGTAGGAATAACCTGCGAAGTAAGGATAGAATAGGCAGCATGGCACTACAACGAGAAGCTCTGAAGTGGCCCAAATGGACAAGCAGGAAGCACCCGGTCTACTGGCTGGAGGTCGCACGCACGGGATACAATCAGGGAACGCTTGTCATTGCGCGTGCGTTCCTGCCGGTAGTCCTGGCTTTTACTGGGTTAGCAGCGCTCATCATTATAGCTGCAACCATTCTCCCAGGCGCGTTCTGGTCGGTTGAGAATGCATTTGGCGGGGCTATTGCGCTGCTGCTGGTTGTCTTCTCCCTGGAGCAGGTGCTGGTGGGTGGGGTGGCCAATGTCCTGATGGTTACCCGGACCGCACCCCTGATCAGCGGCGAGGTGGAAACGCAAAGCTGGGACCTTTTACGGACAACCACACTGTCGCTCCGCGAAATCCTTTACTCCAAGATCGCAGCCTCGATGAGGCAGCTCCGTGACACATTATTCGGCCTGGTTGCGCTGCGGCTTACCACTACTCTGACTGCTCTCCTCGGTCTTATGTTCCTGTTAAGAGACGGAATATATTGGTCGCGGGATACCTGGCAGCTTTTTTTCTCAAACGGGGTCTTGGTTTTGCCGGGTCTGGCAATCAGCCTGTTCATTATGTGGTACGCACTGCAACCTGTGATCCAGTATGCGTTGAATGCCTCGCTGGGGCTTGTCATGTCGTCAGCCGCACGTACGCGGTCGCGCTCGATTGCAATGGCCCTGGGCGCCCGGCTGGCCTTATGGGTATTTTCTGTGTCCATCAATACGGTTCTGATCTACGGGTTGATCTATCTGGTGCTCAATAACTGGGCTTCGCCAATGTATGCGCCCTTGGCGATATTCCGGGGAAGGGCAACGCCGTCGGAAGAACTCGTTATAACAGTGATGGCCTTGACAGCATTTGTTTATGTTTTAACTATTCTTATCTTACAGATATTAAGTATTGCAGGAGCCCTGCGCTTTGCTGAAAACCGTGCCAGAAAGCTGGGGGAATAGCATGGATGGCGAAGGTTGTCCATCATGAAGCGTCTGATGCGTTCCGAATCATTTGCCCGGCTGACCCGGATCGGGTGCCTGCCCGCCGCCGTATTTGTTGGACTGGGCGGGACAGCCGCAGCTGTTTTTACGTTTGTACCGAGGGTTCCTTACTGGGTCTCCGACCCCATGCAGTATCTCTGGGAAAGCCGGCTGGCAGCCGCCCTGATCAGCCTGGCTATCATGCAACTGCTTGCTGGGTGGGTCAATGGGCTGGCCGGAGCGGTGATGGGGACACGGCTGGTTGTTCGTGAGACTCAATCGCTCTGGGGCACCATTGTTAAGAAACTCCGGGAGTGGATGGTGCTCCCGCTGGCTGTTGTTGTGTTACGCCTGATAATGTTAGCCGTGATTGGGTTGGGCGCCGTTTACGCGTATACCGACCTCTTTGGTCAGTATACGTATTTAGCAGTGGCCACCCGGCTTGAATCAATGGCCAGGGACTACCCTGGTCTTGTTATAGCCCTGTTTATTCTGGGGGGGATAAACGTCTTTCTGGGTCCGTTCCTGAGGCTGCGTTTTAGCATCATACTGGGAGCGTGGGCTTCTGCGCTGACTCCTGACCAGGAGGCACGCCCCTGGGCTGGTTTGAGCGCGCGTTTTGGAGCCGGGCTTGCGGGCCTTATGCTGCCATTCTGGCTGGTTGGTCTGGGAACGATACTGGTGGAGTTTTACTGTGATCCTTACTATGAGGCAGTTGCGCGCTGTCAGCCCGGTGCGATTTTTCCTGCGGCCCTGTCAAGCGCAAGGCTATCAATTTTGCTGACTATGATTGCTGTGCTGGCTGCCGTGGGCCTGATTACGGTTGGGCAAGTGGTTTTATCGGAGGTGATGATCCTTCTGGCCAATCGCCGGATATCGGGAACAAGTGTGAGGAAGTAACATGCGCGTATTTATTACGGGGTTACAGGGGCAACTGGGGAGGTCATTGGCAGAGAAGCTCTCGAATGGGGAAGGAGCAATAGTTGTCTCCGGGGGCGACCTTCCTGACTGGGATATGACCGATCCGGAGCAGGTCGATAAGGTATTTGCCGACTTCAACCCTGATGTTGTGATCCACAGCGCAGCCCTGACCAATGTGGACTATTGCGCGGAAAACCCCGCTGAAGCTGTTCGTGTTAATGGTTTTGGGACTTATAATGTGGCTGTGGCTGGCGCAGTGGCCGGGGCGCTGATGGTGGCGATCAGCACCAACGAGGTCTTTGATGGCCTGGTAAACCGGCCTTACCTGGAATACGACCGGCGCAACCCTGCCAACCCGTATGGGTACTCGAAATGGGTGGCTGAGCAGGTTGTTGAGCGATTTGCCGGGCACTACATGATTGTTCGCACTTCCTGGTTGTATGCGCCCGGAGGGGCTAACTTTATCCACAAAATCCTCACGCGAGCCCGGTCTGGTGAGCCGCTGCGTGTCGTCACCAATGAGGTTGGCTCACCAACTTATGTAAATGACCTTGCCAGGGCGGTAATTGAGTTGATCCGAACCAACAGGCAGGGTGTTTACCACCTTGTCAACGAAGGGGGGTGCTCACGGTACGACTTTGCCCGCGCAATACTGGAACTGGCCGATCTGGACATTCCCATTGAACCAATCACCTCGGATGCATTTGAGCGGGCTTCCTCGCCGCCGCCTTATGCCCCACTGGATAATGTCTTTGCTGCGGCCCTGGGGGTGAAAATGCGCCCCTGGCAAGAGGCATTAGCTGAGTATATTCGGGAATATGAGCAGGTCTGATGGGATTTGAAGGGCCGCTGGTATCCATCGTCATCCCCAATTGGAATGGGGTTGAGTTTCTACCTACCTGCCTGGATTCACTCCGGCAACAGTCCTATGACCGTGTTGAGATCGTTGTGGTTGACAATGCCTCGACGGATGGCTCGCCTGAGCTCATCCGAAGCCAGTATCGCGAGGTAAACCTGATTGCCCTGGAGATAAACCAGGGATTTACCGGCGCGTGTAACGCGGGTATAGAGGGTTCATCCGGGGAGATCGTTATCCTGTTGAATAACGACACCGAGGCAGACCATCGGTGGGTTGAGGTCATTGTGGATGCTTTTTCCCGCCATGCCGATGCGGGCAGCCTCGCCAGCAAAATGCTCTTGTTTGACAGCCGACATATCCTGCACACCGCGGGTGATTTTATGCGCATCGACGGGCGTCCTGGCAATCG
>JAFGNO010000195.1 GCA_016926985.1 Anaerolineae bacterium | reverse complement strand
CAGTAGCTGGCGCAATCACCACAAGTTCCGCCTGGTGACCCAGCCCAACATGGGCAATATGGGTTCCAAGGTCAGCGCCTTCGGCCGGTCGCCACATGCTTGTATAAACAGGTCGCCCGGTGATGGCTTCAAACGTCAGGGGGGCGATAAACCGGGCAGCCGATTCGGTCATGACGATATCAAGGGTGGTGCCGGACTGCGTTAACTGGCTGGCAAGCATAGCCGCCTTGTAGGCAGCAATCGAACCAGTGACACCCAGCAGGATTTTTCTGCCTTCCAGGATACATTGAGACAAGCTTGTGTTCTCCTCCGCTGTCATTCCCTGCCTCCCTGTAATGCCTGGCTGTACTCGCCGGCTGACGTGAAGCGCCTATCAGGCTCTTTCGACATAGCCTGCCGGATGGCATCGCCAACATGCCGGGGAACCTCAGGACGGGTGTTACACACATCTGGTGCCGGCTGGTTGATATGTGCCATGACGATTGCTCCTGGGTTATCGCCCTTAAATGGCAGTTCACCGCTCAGGAGTTGATAGGTCATCACACCCAGCGCATAAATATCGGCCCGATTATCCACGTCTTTTGCCGCGCGAATTTGCTCAGGGGCCATATAATCCAGCGTCCCGATCATACCGGTCTGGGTGATCCGCGTGCCGCCGGTCAGGATTTTGGCAATACCAAAATCCATTAGCACCGGTCGATAGGGCAATTGAGAGTCTCTGGGGGAAGAAAGCGGCTGCAGCATGACATTGGAAGGCTTGATATCCCGGTGCACAAGGCCTTGCAAGTGGGCATAATCCAGCGCACTGCTGATTGCAGATATGAGCGCAATCACCTCATTATACGGAAGCGTTTCCCTGGCACGCAGATAGCCAGACAGGTCCTGCCCTTCAATGTACTCCATAACCATGTAGAAGGTATCTTCATGCTCGCCAAAATCAAACACATCAATGATGTTAGAATGTCGCAACCTGGCAACGGTTTGCGCTTCCAGTTCAAACCGCTTGCGGAAGTCTGCTTCCCCGGACAGCTTATGGGGCAGCATCTTAATCGCAACCTCTCGGTTCAGGCCAGGATGGTAGCCCTTGTAGACTTCTGCCATGCCACCCCGACCGAGGGGTTCCTGAACAAAATAAGCGCCAAGCTGGCTGCCGGCTAACTGCCCGGCATTTAAGGGCATCACCTGGACCTGCCGCATTTTTTGATAGTCAATGTGAATACCGTAAAGCCGCCGGTCAACAAAGTTTTGAAGCTGCCTGCGAGCCGGTTGGAACAGCCCACCGATTACAATCGCCGAGATAACAAGGGCAACCGGAGTAAGCTGTCCTCCGGTAATCGAACGAAACAACCATTGGAGCGCCAGCAAACCTCCGATAAAAACAATTCCCAGGCCTATTGTCAGAGCTCCATACACCAGGCTGCGATTGATGATCAGGTCCACATCCCATAAGCGAACATGTAGAATTGAGAAAGCGATGGAAATGGGAATCATGGCGATCAATAACAGGTAAACTGGCATAATCACTGTATTGACAACCAAATTGGCCCGGACAGCAGGGATGGCATTAATGCCAAACAGGAGCACAAATCCAAACAACGCACCAATCAGACCCAGTTGAACCCATTTAACCTGCTGGATCTGTGCACTTGAGAGGTGATGTTCTGCCCGGTAGTTATATAACAGGACGCTCCCACCGTACACGGCGAAGGAGACAACAAAATACAGGAGAACTGATCCCTCGCCAAATTGGAACAGATTGGTGTACCCGACAAAGATAGCCCAGATCACGGGGATCGCGGCCGTCCAGCGCGGCATAAAAATCCCATCAGGCAGTGAATAAAGGAAAACAACAAATAGAACCGACCCGATCCAACTGACCAGGCCAACCCACAGCGACATGGAAGCTGATTGTACTGCCAGAGCATATATCGTCTGGGTACCGGTTGTGCCGCCAAAAAACACCAGCGTAATAGAAACAAAAAGAACCAACCAGTTCCGGGATTTGCTGAAGAACATAACCAGCGCAACAACAAAAAAAACAGCCGCTGTTAACGCGTCGATTACCACAAAAAAGCCAGCAGCAGTGGTCAATGTAATATTGATCTGGAGAAGGCTGTCTTCAAAGATTTCTATCCGGTCGAGGATCGTTTTGAAAGATGCCGGGATAGCAACGATAAACAACCCTATGACCAGCAAGAAAAGAACCAGCCAGACCACCCGGGCAACAGCAGACCAGGGCCCTGACAGATAATAATGCCCTGTTTCAGGATGGGTAAAGTTTGCCTGGGGTTTTTCTGATGCGCTCATCAGGTCGTATCCTTGCTTTAACTGGATGATTTATGAGCTTTTCACCAATAGTATACGTCATATATGGCTGTTAAGCGGAAAACAAAACGGGGCAGCTATGCTGCCCCGTTTTGTTATGTGTATTGAAGGTTAGATCTGGTCAATAATGTTGCTGAAAACGTCACCAATAACTGGGCCAAGCAGCGCCAGGATGACGATCACGACAACGGCGACCAGCACCAGGATGAGTGCATACTCAACGAGGCCCTGACCTTCTTCACGCGGAACGAATAACATAGTTTAACTCCTTTTTTAGTATAGAACTATACCTGATTTATATCATAGCACACTTCTGTATAATAGCAAGGGTACTTGAGTAACAATTTATTACAGCGGTATTACAGACTACACGATTGTCGCGCCATGCCACAAATTGAAGGGTGCGCTACAATAGGCGCGGTAAATTCTGCGTAAGGAATGCATATACTCCATGGCCAAAGTGACGCCCGTTCGTCAGCAGTATCTTGACATCAAACGCCAGTTTCCCAGCGCAATTGTGTTTTTCCGGTTGGGCGATTTCTATGAAACATTTGATGAAGATGCCGAGATCGCCTCGCGAGAGCTGGATATTGTGCTGACCAGCCGCAACGTCTCAAAGAATCAGCGGGTTCCAATGGCCGGCATCCCGCATCACGCAGCAGAAAACTATATCGCCCGCCTGATTGACAAGGGCTATCATGTCGCCATCTGTGATCAGATTGGCGATGAACCTGTCGACGGCTTGATGCCGCGTGATGTGGTTCGGGTGGTGACGCCGGGAACCGTGACCGAGCCAGCCCTGCTGCCTGAGCGGCAAAACAATTACCTCCTGGCTGTTTCCCCATTTTTCTCAGATGATGAGAGGCTGAAAGGGATCGGGATTGCCTATACAGATATCTCAACCGGGGAGTTTGCGGTCACAGAAGTCGTTGAAACCGATATGCTGGGAATCCTGCAGCAGGAAGTAGCCAGGCTGAGCCCACGTGAATGCTTATTGCCTGAAACCGTTCTGGAGCAGGGCGTATTATTATCTCAATTGGGCGATATCCCCACCACCGGGATACCCGATTGGCGGTTCGATCCCCGGACCGCCGCGGCCAGCCTTGAGCAGCATTTCCGGGTTAACAACCTTATTCCTTTTGGGCTGGACGGGAAAGAGATAGCAACCAGTGCTGCGGGTGTGATTATCCAGTATGTGCAGGAGACCCAGAAAGGCGGGCTGATCCGGCTCAGCACCCTGTCCACTTATTCCACCAGCGAATATATGGTGCTGGATGCACCCACCCGCCGCAATCTTGAACTGATGGAAACCATTCGCGGAAGGCAGACGCGCGGGGCCCTGCTTGGGATTCTCGATCTGACGCTGACACCTGGGGGCAGCCGGCTCTTGCGCAAGTGGCTGTCACGTCCCCTGCTGGACATCCAACGCCTGGAACGCCGGTTGGACACTGTTGAGGGCTTCTTTGTGGATGGCGCCTTTCGTGTCCAGGTGCGAGAGACTTTGAAATCTTTTGGCGATCTCGAGCGGCTGGCTAACCGGGTCCTGGCCGGGACCGCCGGCCCCAGGGAGCTTATCAGCTTAAAAACCACCCTGGAGACCATTCCCACTTTACGCGGCTACTTAATAAGCAGTGAGCAGATTATCAGGGACCTGGGCAACGATCTCAATCCTCTGGAAGATGTTATTGATCTGATCGGTCGGGCACTGGACGAGGATCCCCCGGCTACGACCGGGACTATCGGACTGATCCGCAAAGGGTATTCCCCGGAGCTTGATACCCTGATCAAAGACAGCGCAGATGCCAGGAACTACATTAACAGCCTGGAATCGGTTGAGCGTGAGCGAACAGGGATTAAAAACCTGAAGGTCGGCTATAACAAGGTGTTCGGATACTACATTGAGGTGACCCGCGCAAACACGGACCTGGTGCCCGATGATTATATGCGCAAGCAAACGCTGGTCAATGCCGAGCGATATATCACATCACAGATGAAAGAGGTCGAAGTCCGCCTGCTCAATGCAGAAGAAGAGATCCATACACTTGAGGTCGAGTTATATCGCGATCTGCTCCGCCAGCTTGCCGCATACAGTGAGCCAATGCTCAAGGCTGCTCAAATTGTTGCACGGATTGATGTCTGCACGACCCTGGCTGAAGTGGCGGCCCGAAATGGCTATGTGCGCCCTCAGCTCACTGAGGAAGATGTTCTCGAAATTGCCAATGGCAGACACCCGGTTGTCGAGCAGCTTCTGCGCACAGAACGGTTCGTCCCAAACGACACCACCTTTGCCAATGGCAAGCGGATCCACATATTGACCGGCCCGAATATGTCGGGGAAAAGCACCTATTTGCGCCAGGTGGCGCTGATTGTCCTGCTGGCCCAGATTGGGAGCTATGTGCCGGCGGATGAGGCAACCATAGGATTGGTGGACCGGATTTTTACCCGTATCGGTGCACAGGACGAGATTCATGCTGGCCAGAGTACCTTCATGGTCGAGATGATCGAAACTGCGCTGATCCTTCAGCAGAGCACCCGTCGCAGCCTGGTTATCCTGGACGAGATCGGGCGCGGAACCAGCACATACGATGGGCTGGCCATCGCGCGTGCAGTAATTGAGTACTTACATAACCACCCCCGGATGGGTGGTAAAACCCTATTTGCGACGCACTACCATGAATTGACTGAACTGGAGAATATCCTGCCCGGAATTGTCAACTATAATGTCGCGGTTGTTGAACGGGGTGGGCAGGTCGCTTTTCTGCACAGCATCAAACCGGGCAAGGCTGACAAAAGCTATGGCATCTATGTGGCGGAACTGGCCGGGGTTCCCGGCCCAGTGGTGCAGCGAGCAGCCGAAATTCTGGATGGGCTGGAGGGCCAGCATAATATCTGGTCAGTCAGGCCAGACCCGGACGCGCCGCCGCAGCTTGCCCTGTTTACCACAGGCCCTCATCCGGTTATTGAAGAGATCCGGCAGATGCGTATCGATGAGATGTCTCCGATTGACGCGATTACCCGGCTTTACGAACTGCAAAAACGTGCTCAACAGGACTCTTGAGTATCAGGAATGGATGCGCAACTGGTGGAATATCTTCACATATGCTTATGACAAACATCCAATCTGATTGTGACAGGCGATACTATCATCACATTACGCGATCCCGTAAACTGCTCATATTGAGGGGATTACCACAAATCGCCAAAATCCCGCGTAAGACAATATGGTGTTTTGATTGGTAGGTATTGAGAGATACTCCGCTTGAGCAGGATATTTCGTTGATACATAGTGTATGTGGTAACCACACGAAATCTGCCACCGGTTAGCATCAGTCCCGGATTCTGGCGGGCAGCTAATGCTGATTCTCAATAAGCCCCATAAAGACGCAGATGAATTTCGTTCATTCTATTTTATCTCTTGAGGAGACAACCAGAAAAGGTAGGTGGCTATGGAGACCCTGACAATCGATCTGCCAGCGATGTACGGCGATCATCACGTATTGGAAGTCCGGCGTATCTTGCTGGAGATACCGGGCGTCCAGGAAGTCTATGCAAGCAGCGCATTTAAAGTGATCGAGGTTACCTTCGACCCATCTCAGATCCAGGCGGATGATATTACAGCCCCTCTGGATGAGGTGGGTTATCTGGGCGATCTGCTCACACCTGCTGAGGCTGGGATACCGGTGAATGAAGTAAACGGAGATCACATCTTCTACCGGCACAGTGCAGCGTATGAGGGGAT
Organism: Anaerolineae bacterium; assembly: GCA_016926985.1. GTDB lineage: Bacteria > Chloroflexota > Anaerolineae > Aggregatilineales > UBA3940 > JAFGNO01. The sequence continues at coordinate 11,481 of JAFGNO010000195.1, read as the reverse complement.
CGGACAGGTAGTCAGTTTTGGACAGGATGTTGCATATCGTGGTCGCCCCCTGTGGCCATGCCCCGGTATGGGTTCGCTCACCATAAGAATGGACGAGGGAGAATAATTCATGGCTAAAGAGAAACGCACGGCTGAAGAAAAAACCATCGACCTCGCAGCACAGGAAATGCTGATCCGGGCCGACTCGCTTGGCATCGGCACCGCCTTCCACCGCGCGGACGACATGACGGCCTGTAATATCGGGTCGGCAGGTATGTGCTGCAAACTGTGCGGTATGGGTCCCTGTCGGCTGACCAAGGACGGCTCCACCGGCGTCTGCGGCGCAACAATTGGTACGATCCAGGCCCGCAACCTGATCCGGGCGATTGCTGCCGGGGCATCGGCACACTCGGATCACGGGCGTGACATGGCCTTCACGCTGAAAGCCGTTGCCAACGGCGAGGCTGAAGGGTATACCATCCGCGACGTAGCACGGCTGCGAACAGTTGCAGCCATGTATGACATTCCCATTGAGGGCCGCGCACCGGAGGAGATTGCCAACGATCTGGCCGATCTGTATATTGCGCAGTTTGGTCAGCAGCGAGGCGAGTTAGTTCCGACAAGTCGGGCGCCAGAGAAAAGAATTAAGTTGTGGCGGGAAAAAGGCGTGATGCCACGCGGCGTTGACCGCGAGATTGTTGAATCCCTCCACCGCACCCACATAGGCGATGACCAGGACCCAACGCACATTCTCCAACATGCTATTCGCACTGCAATTTCGGATGGCTGGGGCGGGAGCATGATCGCGACCGATGTCTCTGACATCCTGTTTGGCACCCCGGCCCCTGTGCTTGGTCAAGCCAACCTGGGTGTGTTAAGGGATGATATGATCAATGTGATCGTACATGGTCACGAGCCCACACTCAGCCAGATGATTGTGGCAGCGACACAGGACCCCGAGATGATTGAGTATGCCAAAGCGGCGGGAGCCAGCGGGATTAACCTCTCCGGCATCTGCTGCACGGCGAACGAAATACTGATGCGCCAGGGCATCCCGGCAGCGGGCAACTTCCTGCAGCAGGAACTGGCCATTATGACCGGGGCAGTTGAAGCCATGATTGTGGATGTCCAGTGCATCATGCAGGCACTGGTAGCTCTGGCGAGCAACTTCCACACCAAAATCATCACCACTTCGCCAAAGGTCAGGATCACGGGTGCCACTCACATGGAGTTTGACGAGCACCGGGCGCTGACAATTGCCAAAGAAATCCTTAAAGTGGCGATTGACAACTATAAGAACCGTGGGGAAACACAGATTCCGATCCATCGTGAAGACCTGATCCCCGGCTTCTCACACGAATATATCAACTACATGCTGGGCGGGTCTTACCGGGCCTCCTTCCGTCCGCTGAACGATGCGATCATGTCCGGGCGCATTCGCGGCGTGGCTGCCATTGTGGGCTGCAATAACCCACGCAGCCAGCACGACTTCTTCCACACCTATGTTGCTGAACAACTCCTCAAGCAGGACGTCCTGATTGTGGAGACTGGTTGTGGCGCCATTGCCAGCGCCAAGTTGGGCCACATGCTGGGGGACTCGCTGGACCTGGTCGGACCCGGCCTGCGCGAGATCATGGAAACGGTCGGTATTCCTCCGGTGCTCCACATGGGCTCCTGCGTGGATAACACGCGAATCCTGACCGTATTGACGCAAATGGTGAATGAAGGCGGCCTGGGCGATGATATCGATCAGGTCCCGGCAGTCGGCCTTGCGCCAGAATGGATGAGCGAGAAGGCGCTGTCCATTGGGAGCTACTGTGTTGCCTCCGGCGCATGCGTCATCTTTGGCGGCTCCAACCCTGTCGAAGGGATGCCAGACAGAGTGAGCGGGAGCACTGATGTAGAAAGCTTCATTGACCAGGGTTGGGAAGACCTGTATGGCGGCAAGCTGATTTTCATCAACGACCCGGATGAAATGGTCAACGCCACTTTGGCTCACATCGATAAAAAACGTGCGGCGCTGGGGCTGCCGGCCTACGATCCCAACAAGTTTGGTCAAAGTGGCGATGCCCGTATGCTGGAATTTGAATCACTACCCATTGTAGAGCGGCGCGCTGCGCTTTACGGCGCCTCAGATAAGTAGGAGAAGAGCAGATGTCACGATATATTGCCACGCGGGCCATCCGCGGAGCGAATGCGCTGGTTACTGAAGCCGAACTGATGCTGGATAAGGCCCTGGCGGAGAAAGGACCGGATACACCGGTAGCCTTCCCCAATACGGCCTACTATCTGCCGGTGATCTATGGCATGACCGGGTTTGCTGTTGAGACGCTGGGTCAGCTTCCGGAAGTGATGAACCAGGCCCGGCGACTGCTTCACCCTGCCCCATCCCCGAATAAGTGGACACCCTATCTGGGCGAGACACTGGACAGCGGAATGGCGACCTTGCTTGCTGCTGAAACAATTGAGGTAATCCGTCAGTTATACGGGCTTCAACCCGAGCCAATGCCCGGATTTACCCTGGCTGGCGGGACGGTCTACCAGGCAGGCGGGGATAATGGATTGACCGGGCGCCTGAACGGAGCCATTGACGATATCCAGCTTCGTTCATGGGGCATCCAGCTTGTTGATGGGCGTATGCCCGGTTTCGCAGCAATTGTTGGGGCTGCAAAAACGAATGAGATCGCGGTGAAGATTGTCCGCGAGCTTCAGCGCCGCAACATCCTGGTCTTTCTGTCGGGTAATGTCAATGGCCGCAGCATCATTCACCAGCTCATGGAAGAGGGCGTCGATCTGGGCTACGACACCTACACGGTGCCTTTTGGCACGGATACGATCAGCGCCATCTATGCTCTGGGATTTGCAACCCGTTCTGCGCTCACCTTCGGCGGCCTGAAGGGCGGTATGGCACGCAGGATTCTGGAGTATAACCGGGATCGCGTATTTGCCTTTGTGCTTGCGCTGGGTGAGGTGGATGACCTGAAGTATGCGGCCGCAGCCGGCGCCATCAACTACGGCTTCCCGGTCATTGCGGATACAGTCATCCCGGAGATTCTCCCAACGGGTATCACAACCTATGAACATGTTGTCAGCATGCCCTTTGATGAGATTGACGGCGCTGACGATCTGGAGCGAGCTGAACGGCTCGTGCAGAAATGCATTGAAGTGCGCGGCGTCAAGATCAAGATGGCCGATGTCCCCGTGCCTGTTCCTTACGGATCGGCTTTCGAGGGCGAGGTGGTGCGCCGGACCGATATGCGTGTTGAGTTCGGTGGGAAGAATTCGCGCTGCTTTGAATATCTCTATATGGCGCCCATGGATGAAGTTGTCGATGGGCAGATTGAGATTGTTGGCCCAACGTTTGATGAAATTGAGCCACAGGGCAGCATGGATATGGGTATTGTGGTACAGGCAGCCGGACGTGAAATGCAGAAGGACTTTGAGCCGGTGCTTGAGCGACAGTTTCACTATTTTGTGAATGGCGCTTCGGGCATTCAGCATATCGGACAGCGCGATATTACCTGGATCCGGATTTCCAATTCTGCAGCGGACGCGGGCTTCAATCTGGAGCACTTTGGCAAAATCCTGCACGCCCGCTTCCATGCCGACTTTGGCGCGATTGTCGATAAAATCCAGGTGACCATATACACCGACCCTGAGCAGTTCCAGGCATGGCTGGAGACAGCCCGCGAAGCCTATGACTTTCGGAACAAGCGGCTCGCCGACCTGACAGACGATTCGGTCGACGAGTTCTATTCATGCACGCTGTGCCAGTCCTTTGCACCAAATCATGTATGCATCGTCAGCCCGGAGCGGCTGGGCCTGTGTGGCGCTTACAACTGGCTGGACTGTAAAGCTTCCTACAGCATCAACCCGACCGGGCCAAACCAGCCCATCAAGCTGGGCCGGCCCATTGACACGGAAAAAGGATACTGGGAAGGCACCAATGACTATGCAAAGGTGGGGTCGCATGGCGTTGTGGAAGAAGTTGCCATGTATTCAATCATGGAAAATCCCATGACGGCATGTGGCTGCTTCGAATGCATCGTGATGTTGATCCCGGAGTCTAATGGCGTGATGGTCGTCAGCCGCGAGGATACAAGCATGACCCCCGCGGGAATGACCTTCAGCACGCTGGCGGGCATGGCAGGCGGCGGCTTGCAGACTCCCGGTGTAATGGGCGTTGGGAAATTCTACCTGATCAGCCCCAAGTTCATCTCAGCCGACGGCGGCTTTAAGCGTGTGGTTTGGATGAGCAGCTTCCTGAAAGAATCCATGGCAGATGAATTGCGAGCAGTCGCGGAGCGGGAAGGAGACCCCGACCTGATTGACCGGATTGCTGATGAGCGCAATGCCGCCACGGTTGATGAACTGCTGGCCTGGTTGGAACAGCACAATCACCCGGCGCTTGTCATGGATCCCATTTTCTAGACTTGTAGCCAGCAGGAGATAGGGATGATAATCTTATCAAACCTATCTCCTGTATGGTTTGGACAGCCCAAAATGAGCCAGACATCCTCTACAACACCCAGGCTTGTGCGCGACCTGATGTCGTTAGGTGCCCTGTCGTGCGCCCCTGATCTCCCGATTTCCAGGGCAGCGCAGATGCTGCTTGAAGCCAACCTGGAAGGGATGGTGGTGCTTGATCATGATGGGCATGGAGTGGGCTGCATAACCTGGGATGAGCTGGTTAAAAGCTATGCGCATCCCGGAGCGCAGTCCTTGACAGTGGGGGAAGTAATGCGCGAAGACATCCCGGAAATTCCCCCCGACATCCCGCTTCAAGCTGCTGCACAGCTTATGCAGGATAGGGGACAACGGATTGTCTTCCTGATGCATAATTCTGCCGGGATCGCCTATCCGGCAGCTATATTTACCTATCGCCATATCCTGCGGCACCTTGCCGCTGAGAGCGATGAGGATATTCGCGATCTGGGGATCAAAGCAGAACGAGAAGCACCGCTTGATCAGTTTATTCGCAACCGTGACGCCGCAAAGCGTCGATGAACCTTCGTTAGCCAGGAGTGAATTATATGCCAGTCGAAATCCCTAAAGATAAATGGAATGGACAGGTTCGTGTGGTCACACTCGGCGCGACTGCCGATCAGGGTGGCACGCGGACCAGCACCGTAACAGTTGGCGGCGAGACAACAATGCCCTTCATGCACTTTGAAGGCGAAATCCCGCACCGTCCGGTGATTGCGCTTGAGATCAAAGACCGCCGCCCAGATGATTGGTCATCCCTGCTGCTCGATCTATGGAGCGACAAGGCTGACGATCCTGCTGTCTGGGCGAAGGCCGCTGAGGAAGCCGGCGCCGATTTAATCCAGCTGTCGCTCAGCCTCACCAATGCAGATGGAAATCCGACAACGCCAGAAGCCGCGGTAGACGCGGTAAAGAAAGTGCTTGCGGCGACCGGACTGCCGCTGCTGGTGTTTGGCCCCGGACAGGCAGATGTTGATAATGAACTGCTGGTTGCCGTGGCAGAAGCCACCAAAGGCGAGCGGCTGGTTCTGGGCATCTGCGAGGACAAGAATTACCGGACAATTGTCGCCACGGCAATGGCCAACGATCATCTGGTAATCGCACGCTGCCCGATGGATGTCAACCTGTCCAAGCAGCTCAATATCCTTATCTCGGACATGGGCCTTCCCCTTGATCGTGTGCTGATGGACCCGACCACCGGCGCGCTGGGCTATGGCATTGAATACGGGTTCTCAGTGATGGAGCGTCTGCGCATGGCGGCGCTGCAGGGCGACGCCATGACCCAACTGCCCATGATTGTGACCCCCGGTTTTGAGGCCTGGAAAACCAAGGAATCAAAAGTTGGTGTTGATGTCCCCGAAAGCTGGGGAGATTGGGAGCAGCGGGCAATTAACTGGGAGACAATTACGGCGGTGGCTCTGCTTGAGTCGGGCGCAGATATCCTGGTCTTACGCCACCCGGAGAGCCTCAAACGAGTACGTGCAGCAATCGAAGACCTGATGACTGCACCAGAAACCGTCTAGCGGTAAGGAGCGCAACATGGCTTTATCAGGTATCCAAATCTACAAAATGCTTCCACAGACCAACTGTAAGGACTGTGGATATCCGACCTGCCTTGCGTTTGCGATGAAGCTGGCTGCCAAGCAGGTTGAACTTGACCTCTGCCCGCACGTCAGCGAGGAATCAAAAGCGCAGCTTGCCGAGTCAGCAACCCCACCACAGCGCCTGATTACGCTGAAAGCGAATGGCAACGAGGTGAAAGCCGGAAATGAAGTGGTGCTGTTCAGGCATGAAAAGACCTATTACAACATGCCCGGTTTGTTCGTGCGTATCAAGGACGATCTGCTCGCCGATGCAATCAAAGAGAAGGTGGCTGCAGCGGATACATACTCCACAAATTATGTCGGCATCGACCTGGTGCTGGATGGATTTGCGGTCGAAGCGGTATCTGGGAGCAGCGCATCGTTTAGCGCGGCGGTTGCAGCCGTTCGCGCGGCGAGCAAAAAGCCGGTGATCCTGATTGCACAGGATGCCGGTGTCATGGCTGAAGGGCTGAAAGTGCTGGACGGTGAGGCCCCACTGATCTTTGGCGCCGGAGCCGAAAACTGGGAAGCAATGGCGGATCTTGCCACTCAGTATAAAGCTCCGCTGACCGTCACAGGCAATACGCTTGATGAACTTGCCGATCTGGTCGAAAAGGTGAAAGGGAAAGGGATCGAGGATATTGTCCTCGCGCCTGCTACGCGGAGCCTGCATGGGGAGTTGACAACGCGTGTACTGATCTGGCGGCTGGCTATCAAAAAGAATTTCCGGTCACTTGGCTACCCGGTCATCTCTGTCGCCGGGGATGCGGGCGATCCGGCCAAAGAGATGGTGTCTGCCGCTCAGGCAATTTCCAAGTATGCGGGTTTTGTCGTGATCGACAGCTTTGCGCCTGACTTTGTTTATCCCCTGATTGTGCTTCGCCAGAACATCTACACAGACCCGCAGAAACCCATCCAGGTTCAACCGGGCCTGTACGAGATCAACAATCCCAAACCCACCGATCCTGTACTGGTGACGACCAACTTCAGCATCACCTACTTCAGTGTCGCCAACGAGATTGAAGGCTCTGGCCTGCCGGCCTGGCTGCTCGTAGCAGATGCGGAAGGGATGAGTGTGCTGACAGCCTGGGCTGCCGGGAAGTTTGACGCAGAGCGAATCGCCAAGTCCGTCAAGGCTTTTGACGTGGCCAGTAAGGCAACCAATCGCACGATTGTATTACCCGGACATGTAGCAGTTCTCTCCGGGGAGCTCGAAGAAGAACTGCCTGACTGGAATGTTCGCGTAGGACCGCGTGAAGCAGTAGATATTCCAGCCTTCATGAAGCAGGCAATGACTTAAAACGATGGGGTGGGGTGATTGAATCCCCACCCCATCGCTAATTTCCAGCGGAGGGTTTGCCGGGTAAGCCAGCCCCAGGTTGCTATCGGGGTATGTCTCCTTCAATAGCCTCAGAAACCTATGACTAACCCAAAAGGGTAGCTTGATAAACTATGGCTGAGCACACCGTAAAATTCGACCAGGCGTCTAAACCCGTAAAAGTGCCAACAGGGACGCTTCTATCAGAAGCTGCAGAGCAGGCCGGGATCAGTCTTACCCAACCATGTGGCGGACAGGGGCGCTGCGGGCGCTGCGCGGTTATTGTGACTGAGGGCACAGTGCGCAGGCGCAGCACATTGCGTCTGTCGTCTGAAGATGTTGAGGCGGGCTACGCGCTGGCCTGCCAGTCGGTGGTTGAAGGGGATATTTGTGTAACAATACCCCCGCAGGACAAGATAGAACGACGACTGACCTCCGATCGCACGGTGGCGCAGGTCAAACCGCCAGCGAGTTATGATGCATCTGTTCACCAATCCATACGCCGCTATCGGTTATCGCTCAATCCCCCCACTATGGACGATCAGACCGATGATTGGAGCCGTCTGCAGGCCGCTCTCAGAAACCAGTCCAATATTGGGGCTGTGCAGGTGTCATTGAAGCTCCTGCAAAAGCTGGGGCAAGTGCTTCGAGTGGGCGATTGGGACGCCACCGTAATCCTCGACTCGATCCTGTGGGACTGTCCTGACTGCCCGGCCCGATTGATTGATATACTACCCGGCCATGTAGCGGATGATGTCCCGCTTTGGGGCACAGCCATTGACATCGGCACCACTACGGTCAGCCTGTGGCTGGTCGATCTCCTGACCGGCGAAGTCAAATCCCAGGTGGCTGAGTACAACGGACAGATTGCGCGCGGGGAAGATGTCATATCACGGATTATCTATGCCTCCAAGGATGGGAAAGATACCTTGCGAGAGCTGGTTCTGGAGACCGTAAACGGTCTGGTGGAAACCGCCTGCAGGCGTGCGCAGATACTGCCAGAATCAATAGTAAAAACCACGGTAGCCGGTAACAGCACAATGATTCACTTACTGCTTGGTATTCCGGCTGAGAGCATTCGCCTGTCTCCCTTTGTCCCGGTGGTCAACCATATACCTGCACTGATTGCCTCAGAAGTGGGTATTCTGATCAACCCGGAGGCCACTGTTGACTGCCTGCCTGGTATTGCCAGTTACGTGGGAGCCGATATCAGCGCCGGCGTGCTTGCCTCCGGAATGAGTGACACGGACAAAATCACGCTATTCCTGGACGTCGGCACGAATGGAGAGACAGTACTGGGCTCATCGGAATGGCTGGTGACCTGTGCCTGCTCTGCCGGTCCCGCCTTTGAGGGCGCGGGCATGGAGCATGGTATGCGGGCGACACAGGGCGCCATTGAGGAAGTCTGGATCAACGGTAAGACGTTTGAGTCATCCTACCGCGTGATCGGGAATGTAAAACCACGGGGATTGTGTGGCAGCGGGTTGATCACCTTGCTGGCAGAAATGTTCCTGACCGGGATTCTCGACAAATCGGGGAAAATCAAACTTGACCTCAACACCCCGCTTGTGCGTGAAGGATACCATGGTCCGGAGTACGTAATTGCACCAGCCGAAGAAACCGGTGTGGGGCAGGATATTGTCATTACCAATGTGGATATTGATAACTTGCTGCGTGCAAAGGCTGCCATCTATGCCGGGTTCACTGTCCTGGCAGACAGCGTTGGCGTGCCAATGGAAGCAATTGAGCAGGTCCTGATTGGCGGCTCTTTTGGCAAATACATCAATGTTGAAAAGGCTGTCCAGATTGGTCTCCTACCGGATATGAACTGGGATCGCTTCCAGTTCCTCGGAAACACCTCGGTAAAAGGAGCCTATCTGGCATTGCTGGATCATACACTGCGGACAAAGATCAAAAGCATCGCAGCAAAAATGACCTATATTGAACTCTCTGCTGACAATACGTTTTTTGACGCGTTCATGTCAGCGCTATTTTTGCCGCATACTGATATTACATGCTTCCCTTCAGTGGAAGCAGCAATGCTCACAAAGGATTGAAAACATGTACATAATTGGCGAGAACATCCATATTATTTCCCAGAAGGTCAAAGATGCCCTGACAGCCCGGGACGCCAGGTTCTTCCAGGAACTGGCAGTGAAGCAGGTAGAACATGGGGCCAAGGCCCTTGACCTGAACCTTGGGCCACGTAAGAAGGATGGAGAAGAGGTCTTTCCCTGGATCGCAGAGACTGTCCAGGCAGTGGTTGATGTGCCACTCAGCTTTGACAGCACCAATATTGTGGGAATTGAGGCCGGGTTGAAGAAAATCACCAAGGCCCAACCGATCATCAACTCAACCTCAGCGGAAGAAGAGCGGCTTGAGAAAGTGCCGCTTCTGGCAAAAAAATATAATGCGCGGCTGATTGCGCTGACCATGGGACGGGGAGGAATTCCCATTGGGTCTGATGAACGGGTGACAATTGCGATAGAAAAGCTGATCCCCCGCGCAGTGGAAATCGATTACCCGATTGAGGATTTGATCATCGACCCACTGGTACTGACTGTATCGGGCTGCCAGGAGTATTGCCCGGAATGTATTGAGGCGGTGCGCACGCTTCAGTATTCCTGGGATCCGCCGCCAGCCATTTCGGTGGGCCTGTCCAACGTATCCAATGCAGTGCCCCACGAAAACCGTCCTCTGATGAATCAGGTGTACTGCGCCATGTTGATGGGCGGCGGTCTGCAGATGATGATTGCCGACCCGCTTGACAAGGAGCTGTGGGAAGTAATCAATGCAATTGAGAGTCGGGATGAATCAACCCCGGTGAAGAAGCTCTATGTGAAAATCCATGACCGGATTGCCGCCATGGAAGAAATCACGACAGATGATGTGGATATGAGCGATCCCGGACAGGCAGCAATCTGGAAAACAATCCAAATACTATTGAACAAGGTCATTTACGCCGATTCGTACCTTGAACAATAGCCATTCGGCATTGTAATTCCCGGGGCGAACTCGCATGACAGGGTTCGCCCTTTTGCTCTCCCGGCCCTTTCCTTGAATGTCACGACCTGTTAGTGACAAAAAGCACTGGCATTAAAGGGAGCAGTGCGATATATAGATAATAATTGTCTGTTTTAATCACGATACTATCTGGAACACCCAGCCAGGAATAGAGGTTCCTCATGCCCATCTTCACACCCGCTCGCCGCTGGCAGCCCGCGTTTCGTCCGTTTAAAAACGAATCGTTTGGTCGCAAAGCATTGGCTTCTTTTGAACTCATGGTGAAAAGCCCATTGTTTGGTTGCCGGATGTGTGGCAACTGTCTGCTTCAAGAGACTGCGTTTATCTGCCCGATGGAATGTCCAAAGGGTACCCGCAACGGCCCCTGTGGGGGCTCCACCCCCGAACACTGTTATGTCGATGAAACACGTCCCTGCGTCTGGTACAAGATTTATGAACGCGCTTTCAAGATGGGACGTGAAGAAATGCTGCTGGAAGTGCTTCCGCCGCTGGATTGGGACAAAGTCGGTGGCGAAACCTGGCTGGATGTCATCGATCAGGTTCGCGAGGTCGGCCCGGGTCGGTTTGTCCAGGGCATGGTTTCAAAGGACCCTGAAGTGCGACATGAAAACTGGCAGTCGGTGTTCAGGCCAGTCCGCCAGCCAGATTGGTGGCAAGGGGATTCTGAATATCATCCTCCCAAGTACGAAGAGCCTGTATCGGATCTTGAGCGGCGGCTGCGAGCCGGCGAGTTTGTTGTGACGGCTGAGGTGGCTCCTCCGGTAAGCACCGCTACCGGCAAGCTGTGCCGCAACGTGCAGATGGTTGAGCCCTATGTTGCGGCGGTGAACTTCACTGACAGCCCGTCGGCTACGGCGCGTATGTCCAGCCTGGCCTGCAGCGTGCTGGCTATTCAAAATGGCGCTGAGCCGGTAATGCAGATTGCGGCCCGGGATCGCACCCGGACAGGTTTACAGGCAGAGGTGATCGGCGCCAGCACACTTGGGATAAAAAACATCCTGTGTCTGTCCGGCGATCACGGGCGGATGGGGCCTGCTCCACTGGGTCGGCTGGACGTGGTCGATATTGATTCGATCCAGATGCTCTGGATTT